>DATMJU010000309.1:0-3905 GCA_035553795.1 Vicinamibacterales bacterium | reverse complement strand
TCCATGTGCAGCTCGCGCTCGAGCGCGTTGACCTCGTCCTCGAATCTCTTAATCAGCTTTTCTTTCATCGCTCAAACTTTGCACTCTAGCATAATGGATGACGGGCCGAGCGAATAGTGATTACCAGCCGCCAGCATCCGGTCGTGAAGGAATTTCGCGCGCTCGCCCGCGGCGCGGGGCCGCTGATGCTTCTCGACGGGTGGCACCTGCTCGCAGAAGCCGCCAACGCGAGCGTCACCGTCGAGAAGATCGCCATCTGCGGGCCACCCACCGCGAAAGAGATCGCTGTTATCGATCGTTTGCGCCGTGCTGGAGCCCAGGTGGTCGAGGTCTCGGGCACGGTGCTCAACGCACTTTCGCCAGTGAACGCGCCGACGGGAGTCGTCGCCAGCGCGCACATCCCCACCATCTCATCGTCTGCGGTGCTGTCACCATCTCCCGCGCTCGTGCTGGCGGCGGCTGGACTACAGGACCCCGGCAATGCTGGTGCCATCATCAGATCGGCGGCGGCGGCCGGCGCCACCGGCGTAGTGCTGGACGAACTGTCTGCTGATCCCTGGGGCTGGAAGGCCCTGCGCGCGTCGATGGGCAGCGCGTTTCACCTGCCCGTCGTGAGAAGCCGCGCGCTTGCCGGTCTCATGTCCGAATGGCGTCGAGCCGGCGTCCGGCTAATCGCGACCGTGCCGCGGGGTGGCACGCCGATGTATGAGGTCGACTTCGCGCCGCCGTCGGCGGTGCTGCTCGGCGGAGAGGGCTCTGGCCTTCCTGACGAACTGATGCAGACCGCAGATGTGAAGCTCAGCATCCCGATGCACGGCGCCATCGAATCGCTCAACGCAGCTGTCGCCGCCGCGTTGATCCTCTACGAAGCCCAACGTCAGCGCAGCCGCTTGTGACGCTCTTCAACGACGAACCCGCGCCGGTCGATCCCAAGACCATCCCGCTCGCTGAGCGCATGCGCCCGCGCGCGCTTGACGAGATCGTCGGACAGGATGATCTCGTGGCGCCAGGCCGCCCGCTGCGCGAGATGATCGATCGCGATCTGCTGCAGTCGATCATCCTGTGGGGACCGCCCGGCACCGGCAAGACCACCCTCGCCCGCCTGATCGCCGACCTGACGAAGGCGGATTTCGTGGCGTTCAGTGCCGTGCTGTCAGGCATCAAGGAAGTCAAGGACGTGATGGCCGCCGCCGAACAGCGGCGCCGCATGACCGGCAAACGGACCATCGTCTTTGTCGACGAGATTCACCGCTTCAACAAGGCCCAGCAGGATGCGTTCCTGCCGCGCGTCGAAAGCGGCGACATCGTGCTGATCGGCGCCACCACGGAGAACCCGTCGTTCGAAGTGAACGCGGCACTGCTGTCGCGTTCGAAGGTGTTCGTGCTCAAGGCGCTGGACGAGGACGCCATCGCATCAATCCTGCGGACCGCGTTGACCGACTCGGAGCGCGGCCTCGGCAAGATTGCGCCTGAAGCCGACGATGAATCGCTACGGGCGATCGCGCGATTTGCGAATGGCGACGCCCGATCGGCGCTGAACCTCCTGCAACTCACCGTGTCTTCGGCAAAGCAGCCGGCCGGACGCCCGCGCATCGATCGCGAGTTGCTCGAGAAGGTCCTGACCAACAAGGCGCTGCTCTATGACAAGAGCGGCGAAGAGCACTACAACCTGATGTCGGCGCTGCACAAGTCGCTGCGCAACAGCGATGCGGATGCGTCGATCTACTGGCTGGCGCGCATGCTCGAAGCCGGCGAGGACCCGAAGTACGTCGCTCGCCGCCTGATTCGCTTCGCATCAGAAGACGTCGGCCTGGCGGATCCGCAGGCGATGTCCATCGCGGTGGCCGCGAAGGATGCCGTGCACTTCATCGGCATGCCCGAGGGCAATACGGCGCTTGCGCAGGCGGTCCTGTACCTGGCCACGGCGCCGAAGAGCAACGGCGTTTACATGGCGTATAACGCCGCGGCGGACGCGGCAAAGAACGACTTCGCCGCGCCTGTGCCGCTGCACATCCGCAATGCCCCGACCAGGTTGATGAAGGAGCTGGATTACGGGAAGGGCTACAAGTACTCGCACGACGAGCCAGACGCGGTTGCCAACATGGATTGCCTGCCCGACAACCTGAAGGGGCGCGAGTTCTACAAGCCGACCGACTACGGGTTTGAGAAAGAGATCGCGAAGCGCCTCGCCTGGTGGAAGGCGAGGCGCAAAGGATGACTGACGCTACGGGAGCGCAAAGGCGTAGACACGCCCGTTGCTGATCCCGCCCATGATGGCGATGTACTGCTTGCCATCCAGTTCATAGCTGATCGGCGTGCCCGTGCCGCCCGGCAACAGCTGCGATTCCCACAACGTCTTGCCGGTCAGCGGATCGAGCGCCATGAACTTCCCGCCGCCGTTGCCGACAAAGATCAACTGGCCGCCGGTCGAGAGCGCACCGCCCGCGGGCTGGAACGGAATCCGCCACGCCGCCTTGGCCGCGACGGGATCCCACGCGACGAAGAATCCGCCAGGTGGCGGCGCCTTGGGATCCGCCGGCGGCGGTGTGGGAATGGCGCCCGGCCCGCGGCGGATGCCGAGGTTCCACTGCCCTTCCTTGAAGTCGAACTTCTCCTCGCTCGCGAACACGGAACTCGTCTCCTGGCCCGGGTAGTACACCAGCTTCGTCGTCGGGTTGAACGCCATCGGCGGCCAGTGATGCGCGCCGACGGGCGACGGCGACAGGCGCACGGGCGTGTTGCGATAGCGCGCTTCCTCGGTCTCGACCGGGCGTCCGGTCACCTTGTCGATCGACCTCGCCCACGAGGTGTAGGCGAACGGCTCACCGGAGATCATCTTGCCGGTCACGCGATCGAGGACGTAGAAGAAACCGTTCTTCGGCGCCTGCATGATCACCTTGCGCGGCTGATTCGCGATCGTCAGGTCCGCGAGAATCATTGGCTGCGCGGCGTTGTAGTCCCAGTGATCACCGGGTGTCGTCTGGTAGTGCCACACGTACTTGCCGGTGTCCGCATCGAGCGCGACGATCGACGCGAGGTAGAGATTGTCCCCGCCGCCCGGACTGCGATGGTGCGCGTTCCACGGTGACCCGTTGCCGGTGCCGACGTAGACGTAGTTGAGTTCGGGATCGTAGGCGATGCCGTCCCAAGGCGTGCCGCCGCCGCCGTACTTCCACCACTGGCCGTTCCAGGTCTTTGCGGCAACCGCGAGCGCCGGATCCTCAAACGGCTTCGACGGGTCGCCGGGCACGACATAGAAGCGCCACGCCTGCTTGCCGGTCTGCGCGTTGTAGGCGCCGAGGAATCCGCGAACGCCGTACTCGGCGCCGCCCTGGCCAATCACGACATTGCCTTTGATGATCCGCGGCGCACCGGTGATCGTGTAGTCCGAATTGGGCGGCGTGGTCTGTACCGACCAGACGACCGCGCCGTTGTCGGCATTGAGCGCCACGAGCCGGCCATCGAGCAGGCCGACATACACCTTGCCGTCGTAGAGCGCGACGCCGCGGTTCACCGGCCCGCAGCACGGACGCGGGCCCATGTTGTCGAAGCCGCCGCGAACCAGGGCGGGATCCCACTGCCACTTGACCCTCTGCGTGCGCAGGTCGATTGCGTAGACCTTGCTCCACGTCGACGTGCCGTAAAGCACGCCGTTGAACACCAGCGGCGTCGTTTCGAGCTTGCCTTCGGAGCCGACTTCGACCGACCACGCCTGCGCCAGCTTGCTGACGTTGCTCTGATCGATCTGCTTCAGCGGGCTGTGGTGCGTCTCGGCATAGTCGCGGCCGTAACCGACCCATTCACCGTCGGCAGGTTTGAGCAGCGTCGCATCATCCACTTTCCTGGCTTGCGGCGCCTGCGCCGACACCGTCGACAGCGTCAGCGCGACAATCGCCACTCCGTAC
>DATMJU010000308.1:0-2720 GCA_035553795.1 Vicinamibacterales bacterium | reverse complement strand
GCGCCGCCGCTGAGCCGGCCCCCGGCACCAGGACAAGAAGTGCCGCAAGTCCCAAGCCCCACGCCCCAAGCCCTCGCTTCGTTCGTCCGCTCATACGTTCAATCTTACTTTGCCGTAATCACGAAATGCGCGCGCCGGTTGTTCCTCCAGGCGCCCTCATCGTGGCCGGCATCGAACGGAAATTCCTTGCCGTAACTCACAGTCTTGATGCGATCGGCCGGAATCCCCAGCGAGACGAGGTAGTTGCGCGCCGCCAGCGCGCGCCGCTCACCAAGCGCCAGGTTGTATTCGGCCGTGCCGCGCTCATCGCAGTGGCCTTCGATGGTGACCTGCATGCTCGGATACTTCTTCAGCACCGCTGCATTCTCCTGCAGCACCTGCTGACCCGACGGGCTCACCTCGTTGCTGTCGAGCTCGAAGAACAACGGCTTGAGAGGGGAGTCTCGGTTGAGGTCGTCGATACCTTTCGCGAGCAAATCATCAGGCGGCAACGTCGGCACGCTGACCGGCTGCTCCATGACAGGCTGGGGCGGTTCAGCCGGCGGCGGCGGGGCAGTATCCGTGACGCCCCCGGCAACAGGCGGCTGCGGTCTCGCGACGGGCGGCTTCGCCTTGCCCTTGCACGCCGCGACCGTGATCGTCAGCAGAAGAACCAAAATCAGGAATGTTGATGCTCGTCTCATATGTCTCTCTCGAACGCGGAACCCGTAACCTGGAACCCGTAACCTTTTCCTTATTGCGACCAGTGCGGCGTGGTGTTGTTGCCTTCTCGCGTGAGCTGGCGGAGATTCCTGCCGTCCCGGTCGACCGTGAATATCTGGCTGCGTCCCGCGCGCGTCGACATGAACGCGAGGTGGCGGCCGTTCGGGGACCATGCGGGGCTTTCGTTCGTACCCTCACCAAACGTGATCTGCCGGGTTTCGCCGCTGCCGATAGACAGGATCTTGATATCGAAGCCAGGCCCGGTGCGCGCGGTGAACGCAATCTCGTTGAACGGCGCCGGCGACCAGGTCGCGCGGTCGGCGTATGACTCGGACGTGATGCGACGCAAACCGGAGCCATCGGCGTTCACGACGTAGATCTGCGGCGTGCCGGATCGTTCGGACGTGAAGGCCAACTGGGTTCCGGTCGGGGACCACGTCGGCGTTGATTCAATCGCCGGGTTGTTCGTCAACCGGGTCAGGTTCGAGCCGTCACGGTTGGCGACGTAGATTTCCGAATTGCCGTCGCGGTTGGAGACGAAGGCAATGCGATTGCCATCCGGCGAGAACACCGGCAACCAGTTCTGGCCGACGCCTTTCGTTGGCTGCTCCATGGTGCCGGCGTAAATGTTCGAGATCAGCAAGTCGGGCTGCCCGGTCCGGTACGAGGTGTAAACGATCGATCGGCCATCCGGCGCCCAGCTGGGAGTGATGTTGAGCGTGCGGTTGATGGTGATGCGTCGCGGATTCGCACCGTCGTAGTCGGCGACGTAGACCTCTTTGACGTCGCGCTTTTCAACCGTGGCGACGACCGCTTCGCGATTGCGATCCGACGAGAACGTCAGCTTCGTGCGCGCCACGCCGCGCAAATTACGCTGCGACAGGTGGAGCTCGTCGGAATAGGTGTGCGCGTAAAGGCGGGGATTGGCAACCGAGCCGGTGTACTCGCGGCTGTAGACCGATGCGCGCCCTCTGACGCTGAACAGGCGGAGCTCGACGCGAATGCCCGTCGCGGCACGTTGCACCGTTCCAATGACCACGCCATCGGCGCCGAGTTCACGCCACCGGTCAAACGGCACCGTGTCCATCGACGCGGCCGCCGGGATCGACTTGTACGTATCGCGCGGAATCAGGTAGTACTCGCGCTCGTAGTTGAGGTCGTCCCACAACACTTCGCTGATGACCCTCGCCGCATCCTGTACTTCTTTGTCGTTCGAGAGCGCCATCAGGGTCGGCACCGCGATGCGCGGCGGCGTCCCGGGATTGTCGCCACTGATCTTGCCGAGGTCGACGGTCGTCTGCGGAGCCGGTGTGGGTTGCTGCGCCGGTGGTTGCTGGGCGGCAACGACGGCCGATGCCGCGATCACCATCACGCCGAGCCATTTCCTGGTGTTTGGGTAGTGGGTCATGCTGTTCTCAACGCGTAAACTCGAAGGCCAGACGCACCGGCAGGGTGTTGTCTGGATAGGCCGCCGGCAGGGGCGGTAACTTGGTGAGCTTGAGGGCGCGCTCTGCGAAGAAGTCGAGCGCCTGCACGCCACTCGAACTAATCACCGAAATGTCGACGATGCTGCCGTCACGGCGCACGACGAAACGCATGCCGGTGAGACCGTTGGCGTTCTGCTGGCTGGCGAAGTTTGCCTTGATCAGCGCGGTCATGGTGGCCAGGTATTCGGGACAGCAGAAATTGGCGACCTCGACCGTCGCGCCGTTGCCGCCGCCCCCCGACGATAAGCCGCCGAAGCCCTGGCCTCGCGCCTTGGTCTCCGCGATCGACGACCCCTTGCGAATCTCTTCGCCCTTTGTCGGGCGGTTGCTGCGGGGATCCTTGGCCTCGACCTTGTTCGGCTCCGTCTTCTTCGGAGGCGCCTTCGTGGGCTCGATCATCTCCGGCGTTTTCGCCGAAGGCGGCCGCACCTGCTCCACGGCCTTGGGCGGATCGGGCTGCACCTGCTGAATCGTGCGGCTCGTCTCCGACGTCAGGCCGCTTCGGTCGGGGCCAATCGGGCCGCCCAGGCT
>DATMJU010000307.1:0-3477 GCA_035553795.1 Vicinamibacterales bacterium | reverse complement strand
CGTGGTCGCCACGCGACTTGCCTGATGACGTGCTCCGCCTCGTCTCGGGGCTTCCCGACCTCGCCGCGCGCCAGTCACGCGGCGCCGTGGAACTGCCCTGGACGTGAGAGTGAAACGCCTCACCACTCCTCTCTCCCTGGTCCCCACCTTCGTCGCAACGGCCGCGCTGTTCGCCGCAACGGCAACGCTGCAGAGCCAGTCGAGCGACCCGCATCCAAAGACCGTCGAAGAGTTTCGGTCGGCCGTCCAGGCCGTGCTGACGGAGACGGGTGTGCCGGGAGCCGGCGTCGCGCTGGTGCGCACCTCCGGCGTTGAGTGGGCAGGCGGCGTTGGCGTCGCCGATCGCGCGACCGGAACGCCGGTCACCGCCGACACGCACTTCCGCGCCGGTTCGATCAGCAAGACGTTCGTCGCAGGCGCGCTCGTGCAGCTGTATCTCGATGGCGATGTCGAGCTGGACAGCCCCGTCGCGGAGCTGGCGTCCGACGTGGACATCGACAACGCGTGGGAGGTCACCGATCCCGTGCGCGTCATCCACCTGCTGCAGCACACCGCGGGATTCGATGACATGCACTTCAACGAGATCTATAACCTCTCCGATCCGCCCGACATGCCGCTCGTCGACGTGTTGCGTCGCAATCCGGCCTCGCGCGTCGTGCGCTGGCGGCCGGGCACGCGCATGTCCTACTCGAACCCCGGCTACGCCGTCGCCGCGCACATCATTGAGAAGGTGACCGGAGAAAAATACGAAGACCGGATTGCCGAACGCATCTTCAAGCCATCCGGCATGCCAACCAGCAGTTTCTACCTGACCAAGGAGGATGAAGCGCGGCTGGCGAAAGGCTATCGCGACGCGAACGGACCCGCAGTGCCGTTCACGCCGATCTACCTGCGCCCCGCCGGCAACCTCCACACCTCGTCCCGCGAGCTCGCGAACTGGGTGCACGTCATGCTGAACTGGGGCGAAACGGAAACCGATCTGGTGATCGATCCCGAATACCTCAGCAACATGGAGCACCCTCGAACGACGATGGCGTCGGACGCGGGCCTTCGCAACGGCTATGGCAGCGGCATCGCGAGCTCGTTCGTCGAAGGCTTCCCGATGCTCGGCCACGCCGGCGGCATCGACGGCTTCATCTCCTCCTACGCTTACTCCACCTCCCGTGACGTCGGCTACGTCGTCCTGCTCAACTCAACGCATTCGCAGGACGCGCTGCGGCGCATCTCGCAACTCGCGGTCCGCTACTTGAAGATGGATGTCGAGGCGCCGCCGAAGCCTACCGCTGAAGTCGCGGACGCCACGCTCAGGCGATACGAAGGCTATTACCACGATGCGAGCCCCCGCAATCAGGCCGCGGCGTTTGTGGAGTGGCTGTTGGCGGGCCGCACGATTCGCGTGGACGGCAACCACCTGGTGGCCACGCCGACGTTCGGCAAAGCCACGCCTCTTATCCCGGTCTCAGATACGCTCTTCCGCCTCGAATCCGAGCCGGAAGCAACGCGCGTGTTCATCCCCGGTGAGGGCGATCAGATGATCTTTGCCGGCGCGAGCACCTACGCTGAGCGCTGGCCACGGTGGCGCGTGGAAAGCGTGCGATGGGCGGTGCTGGCATCCGCAGCAGTCGTGGTCACGCCACTCGTTGCGCTCCTGCTGTGGGTCGCCCGCGCCCGGAAAGCCGAGCCTCAAGGATTCTGGTGGTTGAAGAGCCTGCTGCTGTTGTGCGCGATCGCGTTCGTGCTGCCGTTTATCGGCGTGATGAACGTCATCGATCGCGATCTCGGCACGAGAAACATCTGGACCACGGCCATGTTCGCCGGCAGTCTGCTGCTGCCGGCGGCCGCGGTCCTGTCGTTCATGTTCGTGATCGAAGCGTGGCGCGCCGGCGCGGGCCGCTGGTTCCGCGCCTATGCGCTCACGGTATCGCTCGCTGCACTGATCCTCTCTGGCTACCTGTCAGCGTGGGGCATGCTCGCGTTCAGGCCGTGGAGCTACTGACCTGACCGCGGTACTTCGCGGTAGCAAAGCCGACGATCAGCCCGACGATTGATCCAGGCAGAACGATCTCCCAGAGATACGGCGTACCAAGCGTTACCAGATACGCGAAGAACGCGCCGATTGCGAGTCCGACGCCGACCAGAATCGCCGTGGACTGCGTCTTGCGTGCGACGAGGCCGACGATCAGGCCCGCGACCACGCCTTTGAAGGTGGAACCGGCCACGATCCCGCCGATTTGCGCCGGGATCTCCGGCCCTCCTGTAATCAACGCGGTCAGTCCATCAAACACGCCAAGGATGCCGCCAAGCAGCATCGCGAACACTGGTTTACTCATCTATCCCCCTGGCTGACTGTTTCAACACCGGCCGGCAGATTCTGTACGGTCAGATTCCGCGCCACACCAATAACACGAACCGCATGACGATGTAGGCGACCAGCAGCAGGATCGGCAGCTCGTAGCGGCGATACAGCCTGACGATCCGCTCGGTCATCGACTCATGATGCGCCTCGACCGGATCCTGGTTGCGGAACCTTGTCACGTCGGCGGCCATGGCTTCGACGGTCTGATAGCGGCCCGATGCTTCTTCGGCGCTGGCCTTTCGCGCGATCGCTTGAAGCGCCGCAGGCGCGTCGGCGGCCAGGTGCGCCAACAACGCACCAAGCGCAAAGATGTCGGCGCGGCGATCGACGGCATCAGCACGCTCCTGTTCGGGCGCCATGAAGCCCGGCGTGCCGACCACGACGCGCTCGTGCTCGGCGGCCGCGTCCTGCGCCACACCCCAGTCCATCACGTAGACCTCGCCGAACCCGCCGACCATGATGTTCTCTGGCTTCAGATCTCGATGCACCACACCGTGCGCGTGCGCGAATGCCACAGCGTCAAGGATGCGGCTGAACGCATCGAGCCGCACGGCCAGCGGCGTGCCGGAACGCACCAGATCATCGAGGCGGCGGCCTTGCACCAGCTTCATCACGTAGAATGCGCGGCCGTCCTCCAGCGTCCCGGCGTCGTGCACCGGCACGATGCCCGGGTGATCGAGACGCGCGAGGATGTGCGCTTCGCGTTGCAGCCGGGCGGCGCGCGAACCTTTCTGATCGGCGACATCGAGCACTTTCACCGCGACGTCGCGATCGAGCACATGATCGCGCGCCACGTAGACCGTGCCCATGCCGCCGTGTCCCGCCACACCGGTGATCTCGTAGCGGGCATCGAGTTCGGGCCAGGCCGCGGCTTCGCGGAGCCGGCCTATCGCGCGATCGGAGATCACTTGCGTCCTCCGAGCAGCCGCGCGGCTTCCGCTTCCCACTCTTCTTCGCTCGATGTCAGCTCGCGCAGGTTCTCGAGGACGATCTGCCGGAACCGTTTGCGCATCGCCGCGAGATGATTGGTCACGGTGGCTGCTGTCAGGTTCAAGGCCTGCGCAATCTCCGTGTACTTCGGCCGCGCCTCGCCTTCGTCAACGAGGTCATAGCGGGAGAAC
>DATMJU010000306.1:0-3134 GCA_035553795.1 Vicinamibacterales bacterium | reverse complement strand
GTACTGCCAGGCGCCACGGTCACGCTGACCAGCGCGGCGCTGATTCAACCGCTGTCGACCGCAGTCGGCTCCAGCGGCGCGTATCGCTTCCCCAACCTTGGCGTCGGCGTCTACACCGTGACGTTCGAGCTGACAGGGTTCAAGCGCGTGATGCGAACGGATGTGCGGATCCAGGCCGGGTTCAACGCTGAAGTCAATGCGAGGCTCGAGTTGTCCAGCGTCGAAGAGACGGTCACGGTGACCGGCGAGAGTCCGATCATCGACGTCCGCTCGAACACCCTGGGCACGAACTTCGGCAAGGAACTGCTCGAAGCCATTCCGTCCGCGCGCGATCCGTGGGTCATCCTCGAACAGACCCCGGGCATGGTGATGAGCGTGCAGAACGTCGGCGGCAACATCTCGGGCCAGCAGGCCAGCTTCGGCGCGCACGGCAGCACCAGCAACCAGCAGTGGAACCTCGACGGCGCCACGATCACCGACATGGCGGCGGGATCGTCGCCGACCTACTTCGACTTCGATTCGTTTGAGGAGATCCAGATCACCACGGCGGGCGGCGACGCGTCGCAGGAAGCCAGCGGCGTCGCGATCAACTTCGTCACCAAGGGTGGCGGCAACACCTTCAAGGGATCGGCCCGCCTGTTCGACGCGAACAAGCGCTTCCAGTCCGACAACGCGCCGGCCGAAGTGATCGCGCAAGGCGGCGGCGCCGGCAATCCCCTCAAGGACGTCATCGAGTACGGCACCGAGGTGGGCGGCCCAATCGTCAAGGACCGCGCATGGTTCTGGGGCGGCGTCAGCCGCCAGAGCATCAAGGTCGGCGTGCTGGGCTTCCTGAAGGCAGGCGCGCCGGCCGGGTCGACCGAGGCCGACGATCTCGAGACGGACGAAACCATCCTCAACAACCAGAACCTGAAGTTGAACTACGGCTGGACCTCACGCCACAAGACGACCTTCCTCTACAGCCGTGGCGACAAGGTGCGCAACGCGCGCGGCGCCAGCTCGACGACGCGCATCGAGGCGACCAACCGGCAGACCGGACCCACCAACTACTACAAGGGCGAGCACCAGTGGGTCGCGACCGATCGGCTGATGATTGAAGGCGAGTACAGCTACAACAACGCCGGCTTCAAGCTTGATTTCAACAAGGACGAACTGGCCACGGTGCAACGCCTGCGTCTCGTCGACCAGGGCGACACGTTCGCCCGCTCCGGCGTGCTGAGCGACAACATCCGGCCGACCTACGAGACGCGTATCGACGGCAACTACTTCCTGCCGGACTTCCTCGGCGGCGATCACTCGACCAAGTTCGGTGTCCGCTATCGCAGCACGCCGTATCGCACCATCACGCAGACGGGCGGCGGCGCGGTGGCCCGCATTCGCGCCACCGGCATCAACGAAGTCGACGTCGTCAGGGACGGCGACACCAATCGCGAGATGTGGCAGTACTCGGCGTACTTCAGCGATTCGTACAAGGTGAAGCGAGCAACGCTGACCTACGGCCTTCGCTATGACCGGCAGGATGACCGGGCGATTGCCGCGAGCATTGCCGCCAACCCGCTGCTGCCGGACCTGCTGCCGGCGGTGAACTTCAATGGCGCCGATGGCGGCGCGGTCTACAACGACGTCGCGCCCAGGGTGGCGCTGGCCTACGACCTGTTCGGCACGGGACGCACGGTGCTCAAGGCGAGCGGCGCGCGCTATTACGGCCTGGGCATCTACACCGCCGGCAGCATCAGCCCGACCGGCCAGACAACGCTGTCGTACTTCTGGAACGACCTGAACAACGATCAGTTCGTCACTCGCAACGAGATCGACTTCGCCCGTGGCTTCCGTGCAACGCCCAGCGCCAATTACGATCCGAACAATCCCGCATCGGTGGTCTCGCCCAACAGCATCGACCCGAAGCTCGAAAACGACATCACCGACGAGTTCGTCGCGAGCGTCGACCACGAGTTGATGGGAGACCTCGCGGTGGGCGTCAGTTACATCTGGCGCCGTTACCATAACTTCCAGAACGACCAGCGCAACGCGACGCCGGAGTCCTACACGCCCGTGACGTTCACCGCACAGTGCGGCAACGCGTTGTGCGCCAGCTCCAGCTACACGGCCACCTACTTCCAGCGGGCCACGGCCCTGCCGGCCGGCACCGTCCTTCGCAACAACCAGGGCTCGCGCGAGTACAACGGGATCGAAATCACGGCGCGCAAGCGGTTCAGCAACAAATGGCTGATGAACAGCAGCTTCACCCTCAACAACACCGTGCTGGCATACCAGTCGCCGTCGGACTTCTCCGCTTCGAGCGATCCCACCAACTACGACTTCACCAACGGTGCCGATTCAAGCGGCTTGAACGGACCGCGTTGGACCGCGAAGATCTCGGGCATGTACGCGTTGCCGTGGAACATGTCCGTGGCGGCGTTCTACAACCTGCGCGACGGCTTGCAGTTCAACCCGACGATTCTCTCGCCGAACCGCACCGGCTCCCTCGGCACGGTCGCCGTGCTGACGGCGCCGCAGGGGTCGGATCACTATCCGACCTTCAGGCAACTGGACCTGCATTTCGACAAGGGCTTCATGTTTGGTCAGCGCCGCATCCAGTTCAACGTGGATGCGTTCAACGTGTTGAACGCGGCAACGGTGTTGACGCGTCAGACCCGGCAGAATTTCGCGCAGGCGAACTTCGTCACCAGCATCCTGGCGCCGCGAGTGGTGCGATTCGGGTTGAAGGTGAACTTCTAGTGCGAGGTGGGACCGGGTGCTATCGCACCTGGTCCCACGACTTTCCGTCAGCGATCGCGCGCGCGAAGCAGGCTTCCGCCCGGGCGTAGGCATCGCGTTGCGCGCCGGCGGAGAGCGCCCGCAGGAATTCGTTGTCGGTCGGGCAACTGACGCGCTCGGGGTTTGTCAGCCGCGCATTGGCCGGGCGCGCGAAGTAGGCCGCCGCGCCTTCCCTTACCCACATCGGCTTCTTGGCCAGCGCCCCATCCAGCAGCGCGTGCACGAGCTCATGCCGGATCGTCCGTTCGAGTTGTCCCTGCTGGCGAAGCACCGTGATCGGCAGCAGATCGATCGACGTGCCGTCGGTGGCGCCCGACACCCACCAGGGTTGGCCGGTCGCGCGGCCAAAACTGTCA
>DATMJU010000305.1:0-12222 GCA_035553795.1 Vicinamibacterales bacterium | reverse complement strand
GTGCCGGTCTGTCGCCGGATGAACAACGTGTGGTGACCAGCCTCAATGTGCAGGGCAACGTAGATCTCTGGTTGCGGGACTCCCGCGGCGCGACGCGCACGCGCCTGACTTTTGACGCCGCTTTGGACAGCGGACCCGTCTGGTCGCCCGACGGACGACGGATCGCGTTCACCTCGAACCGCACGGGCACTTTCAACATTTACGTGAAGCCATCGAACGGGTCGGGCGCCGAGGCCCGGCTGGTGACCTCGCCCCACAACAAGTCGGCGACGGACTGGTCGAGCGATGGCCGGTGGCTGCTGTACTTCGAGGTTCACCCCACGACCGGGCGCGACGTCTGGGCGCTCGACATGACGGCCACGGACCGTCCACCGCGTGTGGTGGCAAACACCCCGGCGGACGAGTCGATGGCGCAGATGTCGCCGGACAGGCGCTGGGTGGCGTATCAGACCAACGTGTCGGGCCGCTTCGAGGTGGTGGTACAGCCCTTCGACGACTCGGGTGGCAAATGGCAGGTGTCGACCGCCGGCGGCGTCTCGCCGCGCTGGCGCGCTGATGGCGGGGAACTGTATTTCCTGGCGCCCGACGCAACGATGATGGCCGTGCCTGTTAGTGTCGCAGGCACCTCGTTCGAGGTCGGCACGCCGGTCGCGCTGTTTCCGACGCGCATCGTGGACGGCGGCAACACGAGGACCGTACCGCAATATGCGGTCGCGCGCGACGGGCGATTCCTGATCAACCAGGCCGTGGCTGCCGCCGCTGCGCCGATCACGCTGATGCTGAACTGGAATCCTGAGGGGAAGCGCTAGCGTGGCGCTCTCTTCCGGCACCCGCCTCGGCGTCTACGACATCACGGCCCCTCTCGGCGAAGGCGGCATGGGCCAGGTGTGGCGTGCGACCGATTCCACGCTCGGCCGCCAGGTGGCGATCAAGATTCTTCCCGATGCGTTCGCGACGGATCCTGAACGCCTCGCCAGGTTCGAACGCGAGGCCAAGACGCTCGCGTCGCTCAATCACCCGCACATCGCCGCCATCTACGGATTTGAGAAATCGTCGGGGATGCATGCGCTGGTGATGGAGCTGGTCGAGGGCGAGGATCTGTCGCAGCGCATCGCCCGCGGCGCCATGCCTCTCGATGAGGCGCTGCCGATCGCGAAGCAGATCGCCGAAGCGCTCGAAGCCGCGCACGAGCAGGGCATCATTCATCGCGACCTGAAACCCGCCAACATCAAGCTCCGCGCCGACGGCACCGTGAAGGTGCTGGACTTTGGTCTCGCCAAGGCGCTCGACCAGGGATCAGGGATCGGGGATCAGGGATCAGGGGGCGCCGCGAACTCTCCGACCATCACGACGCCGGCAATGACGCTGCGCGGGGTGATACTCGGCACTGCTGCCTACATGAGCCCTGAGCAGGCGGCCGGCAAGCCGGTCGGCAAGCGCAGCGATCTCTGGTCATTGGGCGTCGTGTTGCTCGAGATGTTGTCCGGGCGTCAGGTGTTTACCGGTGAATCGGTCTCGCATGTGATTGCGGCGGTGCTGAAGAGCGAACCCGACTGGACGGCGCTGCCGGCCGACACGCCGGCACCGATTCGTCGTCTGCTGCGCCGGTGTCTCGAGAAGGATCGCAAGCGGCGACTCGATTCCGCCGCTGGTGTGCGGATTGAGATCGACGATGCGCTGACCGCGCAGTCGTCCGTTGATGGCGGCGAACTCTCGGCTCCCGGCTCCCGGATCCCGACACGTAGCAGTCGGCCCTTGCTGGCCGCCGTCGCCGTCCTGGTGGCGCTCGTCGCGGCGATGGCGATGCCCACGCTGCGCTATCTACGCCAGATTCCGCCACCCGTGCCCCGCGAAGTGCGTCTGGAAATCACGACGCCCACTACCGAGTCGCCACTGGAGTTCGCGCTGTCGCCCGACGGCCGGTTCATGGCCTTCATCGCATCAGGCGACGGCCGGTCGCGGTTGTGGTTGCGTCCGCTGGACCAGACCGAGGCTCGGCCGATGGCGGGCACGGACGGCGCGGTCTATCCGTTCTGGTCCCCTGACAGCCGGTCGATCGGGTTTTTTGCGGCCGGCAAGCTCCTCCGCATCGACGTCGCCGGTGGAGCACCACAGGTGGTGGCCCCCGCATCGGGGACCAGCCAAGGCCTCAGTGGCAGTTGGAGTGTGGACGGCACGATTCTGTTTCTGTCTGTGAATCCCGGTCCCTTGATGCGAGTCGCGGCCAGTGGGGGCGAGCCGGTGGTGGCGACCGAGCTCGATCCGCCGCGCCAGACCGCGCATCGCAACCCACACTTTCTCCCCGACGGCCGGCATTTTCTGTTTCAGGCGAGGGGCACGCCAGAGTCGGCAGGGATCTACCTGGGATCACTCGATGGTGGCGCGCCTGCGCGCTTGACGGCCGCGGGCTCTGGCGGCGCGTTCTTGCCGCCAGATCGGGTGGCCTTTGTGCGACAGGGGGCGCTCGTGGCGCGTCGGCTGGACTTGGCCGGCAGAGTGTTGACAGGCGATCCCGTCACCCTGGCCGATCGGATCGGCGAGGACGAGGATGGCGGCCGCGGAGGCTTCACCGTGTCGGCCACAGGCCTCGTCGCGTATCGCGTCGGTGCTGGCGCATCGCGACAGTTCACGTGGGTCGACCGGGCGGGCACGGCTGTGGGTGTAGCAGGCGAGCCGGACACCAACTATCTGCACGTTCCGGAACTGTCGCCAGACGGCCGGCGCCTGGCGCTGTGGCGCACGGTGCAGGGCAACACCGACCTTTGGCTACTGGACCTTCTCCGGAGCGGGATGACGCGCCTGACCTTCGACGCGGCCGCCGAGGTCGAACCCGTCTGGTCACCGGACGGCATGCGGCTCGCTTTCGCGTCGAACCGCACCGGCCGCTACAACCTGTATGTGAAGGCGTCAGACGGGTCGGGCGCTGAGGCCCAGTTGCTGGACTCGCCCAATCCAGTGATTCCCGTGGACTGGACGAGGGATGGCCGGTGGCTGCTGTACTACGAGGTCCATCCTGCAACGGGACGCGATCTTTGGGCGCTCGACATGACGAGCCCGCAAAGCCCGCCGCAGCTCGTCGCGAACACCCCTGCGGCCGAAGTCCTGGCGCAGGTTTCGCGGGATGGGCGCTGGGTGGCGTATCAGACCAACGAGTCGGGTCGCTTCGAGGTGGTGGTGCAGCCCTTTCCCAACGCGAGCGGCAAGTGGCAGGTGTCGACGGCGGGCGGCGCTGCGCCGCGCTGGCGTGCCGACGGCAAGGAGCTGTACTTCCTGGCGCCCGACGCGACGATGATGGCGGTGCCCGTCACAGCCGCAGGCGCATCGTTCTCGGCCGGCACGCCGGTGGCGCTCTTTCAGACGCGCATCGTTGACGGCGGGACGGTGGCGACAGTCGGGCCACAGTACGACGTCGCGCGCGATGGGCGGTTGCTGATCAACCAGCCGGTGGCCGCCGCCGCCGCGCCGATCACGGTGATTCTGAACTGGAATCCTGAAGGGAAGCGGTAGCCGTGTCGCTCAATCCAGGCTCCCGCATCGGCGTCTACGACATCACGGCCCCGCTCGGCGAAGGCGGCATGGGGCAGGTGTGGCGGGCTACCGATTCCACTCTCGGTCGCCAGGTGGCGATCAAGATCCTCCCGGATGCATTCGCGACTGATCCTGAACGCTTAGCCAGGTTCGAGCGCGAGGCCAAGACACTCGCGTCGCTGAATCATCCCCACATCGCGGCGATCTACGGCTTCGAGAAATCCTCGGGGATGCATGCGCTGGTGATGGAACTCGTCGAGGGCGAGGATCTCTCGCAACGCATTGCGCGCGGCGCGATCCCGATGGATGAAGCGCTGCCGATCGCGAAGCAGATCGCCGAGGCACTGGAAGCCGCGCACGAGCAGGGGATCATTCATCGCGATCTGAAACCCGCGAATATCAAGGTGCGGCCAGACGGCACCGTCAAGGTCTTGGACTTCGGTTTGGCGAAAGGTGTTCAAGACCCCAAGACCTCAGGACCTCAAGACCTTCTCAACTCGCCAACGATCACGATGCCGGCAATGACGATGCGCGGCGTGATTCTCGGCACCGCCGCCTACATGAGCCCTGAGCAGGCGGCAGGCAAGCCGGTAGACAAGCGCAGCGATCTCTGGTCATTTGGCGTCGTGCTGCTCGAGATGTTGTCGGGCCGTCAGGCGTTCACCGGTGAATCGGTCTCGCATGTGATCGCGTCGGTGCTGAAGAGCGAGCCCGACTGGTCGGCGCTGCCGGCCGACACACCGCCGCCGATTCGTCGTCTGTTGCGCCGTTGCCTGGAGAAGGATCGCAAACGGCGACTGACCGATGCCGGGGTGGCGCGCCTGGAAATAGACGAATCCCTCGCAGCTCCCGCTGCAGATATCGTGACGCCATCTCCACCCGTTCGGCCGCAGGCGCGTCTCACGACGGTCGCGCCGTGGGTGCTGCTGCTGGCGACGCTCGTGGGGGTGGCAGCGCTGTGGCCGCGAGGGGATGTCGCGGTGACGCCGCTGGTATCGCGCGCGCTGATCGACTTTCCGCAGTTCGCGTTCAGCGGGGCGCGCCTCGGCAACTTGTTCGCGCTTTCGCCGGACGGCACGCGACTCGTGTTTGCCGGCAATCCCGACGGCAAGAACAAGTTGTACCTGCGCCCTCTCGACCAATTCGAGGCGACGGCCATTCCTGGCACAGAGGAGGGCAGCCAGCCGTTCTTCTCTCCTGACGGCAACTCGATTGGTTTCTTCGCCGGCGGCAAGCTAAAGAAGGTGTCGTTGACTGGCGGAGCGCCGGTGACACTGGCCGAGGCGCCCAACCCTGCCGGCGGTTCGTGGGGTGCAGACGACACGATTGTGTTTGCTCCTGATCAGAAAGGCTTGGTGAGAACGTCGGCAGCCGGCGCGCCGCCCAAGCGGGTGACCGAGCGCCAGGGCGCGAGTGGACTGCACGGTGCGCCGCTGCTGCTGCCAGGCGGCAAAGCCGTCGTCTTCACCAATAATGAGTCGAGTCTTGTCAGACCCGCAGTCGATGTCGTGTCGCTCGACACCGGCGAAGTGAAGCGGCTCATTGACGATGGCTGTTGCGCTGCGTACGCAACAACGGGCCATTTGATCTACGCCCATTCCACCTCAGGGACGATTTTCGCCGCTCCGTACGATCCGCAACGGCCGACGGTCATCGGCGAATCGGCGAGGGTCTTGGATGGCGTGATGGCCGGTGGCCTCAAATGGCGGTCAGTTCGCCATTTCGCTGTCTGGCTCGCTCATTTATCTGACCAACAGTAACGTCAACAAACGCTCGTTCGCGTGGGTCGACAGGGCTGGTCGAGCAACCGCTCTCGATTTCGACGAGCGGACCTACGGCCTGCATAGCCTCTCTCCAGATGGACGCCGGTTCGTCTCAGGGGTGTATGACGGACTAAATCCCAAGGAACTGTGGGTCGGCGATCTCGAGAGCCTTACGATGAATCGCGTGACCGCTGACGGCGCCCTGAATGCGGCGCCAGCCTGGTCACCCGACGGGAGCCGAGTAGCATTCGCGTCGAGGAGAAACACCGCTGTTCAGAACATCTACTGGATGCGCCCCGACGGTAGTGGAATAGAACGCCTCACCACCGGCGAGTTCAATGAAGTGCCCCAGGACTGGTCGCCCGATGGCAAGACGCTCATCTACTACGAAACCAATTCGACGACAGGGTACGACCTTTGGACACTGACATTCGATCGTGAGCGGACGGTAGAGCCACTACTGGTCACACCCTTCAACGAATTGAGCGCTCGCGTCTCTCCTGATGGCCGGCATCTGGCGTACTTGTCCGATCGCAGCGGTCGTCAGGAGGTATACGTGCAGCCATTTCCCGGGCCGGGTGAGCCCAGACAGGTGTCGACCGACGGCGGAACTGAGCCTGTGTGGGCGCGAAGTGGTCGAGAACTCTTCTACAGGCAAGGAGAGAAGATGATGGTGGTCGACGTGAGCTTGTCGTCGGTCGTCACCGCCGCGCGCCCGCGTCTACTCTTCGAAGGCCGCTACGAGAGGAGTTTTCTGGTGTCGGGTTTGCGCTTCTACGATGTGTCACCGGACGGCCAACGGTTCTTGATGGTCAAGAGCGACACGCCAACGGCTCCGCGACAGCTGCACCTCGTCGTCAACTGGTTCGAGGAACTGAAACGCCTCGTGCCGTCAGGACGAAAATAGTCGCTACGTTGCCAGGGGGCGAATCTCTCTGAGCAGATGGCGCGCAGCCACCGCCTGCACCGCGTCAGTCATCCGCCAGGTGTCGTGTCCCGCGTGGACGACGGTCAGTGCATCCAGCTTCAGGTCCGCCAGCGCGATCCGCATCGACGGTGTGAGCGAAGGAGCCTCGGTGCGCTTGAACTCGAAGCCCAGCCGGCGCCGGCCGCGCACGACAAGCAGGTCGAGTTCAGCGCCCTGGTGCGTGCCCCAGAAGTAGCACTCGTCAGGCCGCGCGCCGAGTCGCCGGATGACCTGCGACACCAGGAACCCTTCCCACGACGCGCCAACCTTGGGATGGCCCCGCAAGTCATCGCGGGTTTCGAGTCCCAGCAGCGCGACGACCGCATCGACAACATCTTGGCCGCTGTCGGGCGAAGGCCGGATACAATCCCAACAGATGAGCTTGGCCCCTGGCTCGCGTCTCGGCGTCTACGACATCACGGCACCTCTCGGTGAAGGCGGCATGGGCCAGGTCTGGCGTGCCACCGATTCCACGCTGGGCCGCCAGGTGGCGATCAAGATTCTTCCCGATGCGTTCGCTGCTGATCCTGAACGCTTAGCCAGGTTCGAGCGCGAGGCCAAGACGCTGGCGTCGCTGAATCATCCGCACATTGCCGGCATCTACGGGTTCGAGAAGTCGTCAGGGATGCACGCCCTGGTGATGGAGCTGGTCGAAGGCGAGGACCTGTCGCAACGCATTTCACGCGGCCCGATCGCGATCGATGAAGCGTTGCCGATCGCGAAGCAGATCGCCGAGGCGCTCGAGGCCGCACACGATCAAGGCATCATTCATCGCGATTTGAAGCCCGCCAACATCAAGCTTCGCGCCGACGGCACGGTGAAGGTGCTGGACTTCGGCTTGGCGAAGGCTCTTCAAGACCCCAGGACCTCAGGCCCTCAAGACCTTCTTAATTCGCCGACGATCACCTCCCCGGCCATGACGCAGGCGGGGATGATTCTCGGCACCGCCGCCTACATGGCACCCGAGCAGGCGCGCGGGCGCAAGGTCGATCAGCGCGCCGACCTCTGGGCGTTCGGCGCGATCCTGTTCGAGATGTTGTCGGGCACGCCGCCGTTCGCCGGCGAAACAGTCACCGACATCCTGGCGCGCGTCATGGAGCGCGATCCGGCGTGGGCGGCGCTGCCGTCAACGACACCTGCCAACGTGGTGCGCGTGCTGCGCCGCTGCCTCGAGAAGGATCCGGCACGTCGCCTGCGCCATGCGGCTGATGCGCGGCTCGAGCTTGAAGACACGCGCGACGCGCCGATCGCCTCAATCGCGCCGAAGTCGTCCGCCCTGGTGCGCGCATTGCCGTGGGGCCTGGCAGGCATGCTCGCGCTCGTCGCGATTGCGGCCGTCGCGATGCGCACGAGTCCATCGCCAGCTCCGAAAGTGCCGATCCATTTCGATATTGTTGACCCGCCGGGTGTCCGGGCTCGACAGTCGAACTCCCGCTCGTTGGCGCTGTCGCCAGACGGCGCGCGCTTCGCCTTCATCGGCATTCGCGACGGTGTGCGACACGTCTTTGTTCGGGACGTTGAGAATCCGCAAGTGCAGTTGATTCCCGGCACGGCGGGCACCAACGGAATGACCTTCGCGCCGGATGGATCGGCCCTGGCCGTCGTCTCGGCGGCTGGTGCGGTGAGCATCTTCCAGTTTGGCGATGCCGGCATTCGAACCTTGCCTGTGACCGGCGACGTCACCGGAGCGATGGGCTGGGGATCGCGGGGACTCGTCATTACGCAGCGGGGCGAGTTGTGGCTCGTTGACCCGGCGAATGGGGCGTCGCGGCAATTGACGACGCTCGACGAGTCGCGCGGCGAAGTGCAGCACGCACTGCCCACGTGGCTCGATGACCGCGTGCTGTCGTTTACCTCGTTGGCCGGCCAGGCGGGCACAGAGCGAGTCGAGGTCGTGACACTCGATGCCCCGTCACGGCGCACCGTGGTCATGGAGCGAGCCACCCGTGGCATGTGGTCGCCGACCGGCCACCTGGTGTTTGGTCGGGACGAAACGCTACTGGCCGCGCCGTTCGATCTGGACACCCTGAAGCCCACTGGGCCAACGACAGTCGTATTGCCCCACGGCACGGCATCGAACAACGCCACTGGAACTCTGTCGGTGGAGATCAGCCGCGACGGCACGCTCGCGTATGGCGTGTCGGGGTACGGATACAGCCAGATCGTGCTGGTGAGTCGTGACGGCTCGTCCCGCCCGCCGACGTGCCAGCAGCACGCTTCTTTAGCGCCCGCGCGTCGCCTGATGGCAGTCGGCTCGCCATCGACGACAACCAGTTGGCGTTAGCCATCGTCGATTTGGCCCGTGGCACAAAGGTAACGCCGCTCCCGCCGGCGCCTGGCAGCGGGTTCCCAAGCTGGAACAGTGACGGCACTCGCGTGGCGTTTCGACGCAATGCCCGGCCGTATTCAATATCGGCTGACGGCAGCAAGGACGGCGGAACCATCAAATACTCGAATGCGAACGACTATCCGTCCAGTGCGGGTCCCGCCCCTGACGACCTGATCATGGTGCGCACGGCGACAGAACTGGGCGCCGAAATCTACCAGTTCTCCCTGTCGGGCGCGTACCAGCCGAAGGCGCTGGTCTCTGCCCCTGGGTATCAGGGCGGCGCGCAACTCTCTCCGGACGGCCGCTGGTTGCTGTATCAGTCGGACGAGACCGGGCGGGCAGAGATCTACGTGCGTGCCTACCCAGCTCTCGATCGCGCCTGGCAGGTGTCGGTCGGCGGAGGTCTCCAACCGCGTTGGGGTGCGGGCGGTCGAGAGCTGTACTACCGGACGGGAAACCCCATGGTCGCGGTGACCCTTGATGGCCGTGGCGCGGTGCCTGTGCTCGGCAAGCCCGAGGTGTTGTTCGACCAGCCGTTCGAGTACGGCCAGGGCATCAGCGTTGCCAACTACGACGTGTTGCCCGACGGCCGCTTTGTGATGCTGCGCGCCGAACCCGGCGGCGCGCCGTTTCACGTGATTCGCAATTGGGCGGAGAGTCTGAAGGCGCGCTGAACCGACTCCGTGGCTTTGCCCGCCGTGGGCTTTACAGCCATTCGACCTGACGGCTCACGCCGCGTGCCGGCGCGACTGACCCGCCGGCTGCGCCAGGCCCGGCGCCTCGTGTTCCCGAGGCGATGCCGCGCTGCGCGCCGCATCCGCGTGACGCGCCAACTCGTTGAGCATCTCGAGGCCGGCGTGCAGCGCGCGGACCTGCGATGCGAGCCGCGTTGAGGCCTCGGTCGTGGTCGACGCGCCGCTGGCGGCCGCCGCCACCGCCTCACGCATCAACCCCACGCGCTCCTTGACCTGGACGAGCTGCTGCGATTGTTCCGTCGCCCGATCCGCCAGGCTCGACGTCAGGCTGTCGGCCTCGCGCACCCGGCGGCCGATGTCGTCGAACCGCGTGGCAACCGCACCGAGAAGTCCGGTCAGGCGATCGGACACCTGCACCGCCGAATCAACCCGCGCGGACGTGTCGCCCGCGGCGCGGGCGGCGCGTTGCGCCAGCGATCGCACTTCGTCGGCGACGACGGCAAAGCCGGCCCCGGCGGCGCCGGCGCGCGCCGCCTCGACCGCCGCGTTGAGGGCGAGCAGGTTGGTCTGGAAGGCGATCCCGTCAATGGTCTTCAGGACCTGGCCCATTTCCTGGCTGACCTCGCGCAGCTCGGCCAGCGACGCTGTGATATGTCCCATCTCTTCGCGGCCGCTGTCGGCCGTCAGGTGCGCCTCCTGTGTGAGCGCGCGCGCCTGGTCCGCGGCGGCCGCCGCCGCGGTGGAGCCGGCCGCCATGGCCTCGACCAGGTCCGCCGTCTCCCGGCTGGCCTCGGCTTCGCCCTCCAGGCGCTGCGCCAGCTGGTGGCTGCCGTCATGCACGGTGGAGGCGATCGACGACAGTACCGCCGCGCCCGTGCCCAGCGTTTCAGCCGCCTTGCCTGCCGACTCCACGAATCGCCCGACGGTCCGCGCCACGAAGCACGACGGCACCGTCTGGAAGATCACGAAGGTCGCGTGCACCAGCACAATGCCGAACCCGGCCTGGTAGTTGAAGACGCTGGCGGGGAGAAACAACCAGAAGGCGATGTGATGGACCGCCACGGTTGTGGCCGCCGCCAGCAGCGTCGACATGCTGCCGGTGATCACCAGGATCCCGAGCGACGCGAAGATGTGGAAGTGCAGTTCGATCATGCCGCGGCCGAGGTGAATCATCAGGCCGCTCAGGCACATCAGGGCAATGCCGATCGAAACCGACGTCAGTTCCGAGCCGCGACGGGTGAATCCCAGCGCGAACGGGCCCGCGAGGATCACCGCGGACAGGCCAAGCGCCGTGACCACCGAGGTGTCGAAGGCCATGGCCACGCCGGCCAGTACCGGCACGTGGGCGGCGAGGAGTGCCAGCAGCGCGCCATTCACGCGAGACAGGTAGCTCTGGTAGTAAACGCGTGATTGAGTGCTCATGAATGAATCCTGCAGTTCTTTGGGTTTACTCGGCCGCAAGGCAACCGAACGAGGGACGCGCGGCCATGGCGGAACCCGCGATGGCCGCGTCGATGAGGCGCCGATCTTCGACATCCGATGTTCTGACGGGTCGCGCGGTGGCATAACCGCCGGAATAACGTTCCGTTCCCGACGGATCAGCCACCAGCAGCCACGGACCGCCCGGCACGCCGTAGCGGTCGCGCACGTCCGTCGCGGAGAGCCGGTCAACGGCCCAGCCTCCCTGTTGGAGCGGGTGCTCGAAGGCCGCGCCGGTGCCGACCACGACAATCCGCTCGTCCAGATCCCGCCGTGGGGATCTGGCGAGCAGTGCGCTCGCCACGACCGCGGAGCAGTCGCACCCGGCCACCAGTACGTGGCGCACTCGCCACGCGGGAGCCGGTTTGAAGCTGGCCTGGCCGCCGCGCGCGAACGGCGCGACATGCCTGGCCATCAGGTGCGCCACCGGTATGACGGCGCAAACGACCCACGCGGCGAAGACGATGCGAGCGCGGCGCGACAGGTCAGGCATCTGCCTTCGACTAATCGGCACCGCGGCCGCCGGCTTGAATCGTCTTGCCCGGACGCGTTCTCCGCTGCGCCAGCCGGCCGGCCCAATGCGGCCCTTCGTATAATCAGAGGGACATGCCCGATGAATGGCTGAAGGGGCCGGCGCCTGTACTGGCGCTGGCGCCGATGCAGGAGGTGACCGACGGCGCCTTCTGGACGCTCGTTCACCAGTACGGCGGCGCGGATGTGTATTGGACGGAGTATTTCCGCGTCCACTCCACGTCCACGCCGGAGAAGAAGATCGTCGAGGCGATCACGCGCAACACCACGGGCCGTCCGGTGATCGCGCAGATGATCGGCAACGACATCCCCGAACTGGTCCGCACCGCGAAGTTCCTGCAGACGCTGCCCGTCGCGGCAATCGATCTGAACCTCGGATGCCCCGCGCCGATCGTCTATCGCAAGTGCGCCGGCGGCGGGCTGCTGCGCGAACCCGAGCGCATCGACGCGATTCTCGGCGCGCTGCGCGAGGCGGTGCAGATCAAGTTCACGGTCAAGACCAGGCTCGGGTTTGCGTCAGTGGAGGAGTTCGATCGCCTGCTGGCGATTTTCGCGAAGCACTCGCTGGATGCGTTGACGGTCCATGCGCGCACCGTGGCGCAGATGTATCGCCTGCCGGTGCATTACGCGCGCATTCGGCAAGCCGTAGACACCATGCCGTGTCCGGTGATTGCCAACGGGCATGTTTACTCCGCGGAGCAGGCGGAGCAGTTGCTCAAGGAGACCGGCGCCAGGGGGCTCATGATCGGCCGCGCCGTGATCCGCAGCCCGTGGCTCTTCAACCAGATCCGGCAGCAGTTGCGCGGCGAAGCGGTCACGCAGCCCACCGGCCGCGACGTGGCCGAATACATCCGCCGGTTATGGGACTCGCAGGCGAAGCCGGGTTTCACCGAGAAGACCCAGTGCGAACGGATGAAGAAGTTCCTGAAC
>DATMJU010000304.1:0-3182 GCA_035553795.1 Vicinamibacterales bacterium | reverse complement strand
CCGCACTACCAGCTCGCGCACGTGTCGTCGATGGAGGGCATCGTGCTTGCCGAGCGCATCGCCGGGCATCACGTGCAGCCGATCAATTACGACCACGTGCCGCGTTGCACCTACACCGAACCTGAAATCGGCAGCGTCGGCTTGACGGAAGCGCAGGCCAAGGCGCAAGGTCATGACGTGCGCATCGGCACGTTCCCGTTCCGCGCGCTGGCGCGCGCCCGCATGGCGGGTGAAACCGACGGCTTCGTGAAGATCGTCGCCGAGAAGAAGTACGACGAGATTCTCGGTGTACACATCATCGGCCCGCGCGCGACGGAGCTGGTCGCCGAAGCGGTGATGGCGTTGCGCATGGAAGTGACGGTCGAGGAACTGGTGAAGACCATTCACGCGCATCCGACCATGTCCGAGGCTGTCGGTGAGGCCGCTCACGCGGCTCACGGCGCCGCGATTCATATTTAGCCGGTTGCTGAAAGCTGAACGCCGAGAGCTGATATGTCCACACCAGTCGTAATGCCGCAGATGGGCGAGTCGATCGCCGAAGGCACGATCGTCCGCTGGATCAAGAAGGTCGGCGACACCGTCGATCGCGATGAGCCGCTGTTCGAGATCTCCACCGACAAGGTCGACGCGGAAATTCCGTCGCCCGTTGCCGGCGTACTCACCGCCATCGCGGTGAAAGAGGGCGAGACGGTGCCGGTGAACAGCGTCGTCGCCACGATTGGTGCTGCTGGAGAGGTTCCGGCGGCGGGTGCAACGAGTGCAACGGGTGCGACGAGTGCAACGGGTGCGACGAGTGCCACGGGTGCCACGGGTGCCACCGAGAAGCAGTCGGCCCAGGCCGACGGCACCCCGGGCAAGACCGTCGATGCGCCGGCCCCGCCATCAACCACCAACGCCGCACCTGTTGCACCCGCTGCACCCGTTGTACCTGTCGCACCAGCCGATGGCGACCGCCACAAATCCTCCCCGCTCGTTCGCCGCATCGCGAAGGAGCACTCCGTCGACATCTCCCGCATCTCCGGATCGGGGATCGGCGGACGCGTGACCAAGCAGGACATCCTCGGCTTCATCGAGGGTGGCGGCGCGGCGAGTGCGCGCCCGGCACCAGAGCCGGTGCCGCAGCCGGTGACGCGGCTCGGCGGCGACCAGGTCGAGAAGATGTCGGTGATGCGCAAGAAGATTGCCGAGCACATGGTGCTCAGCAAGCGCACCTCGGCGCACGTCTACTCGGTCTTCGAGGTCAACTACTCGCGCGTCGATCAGATCCGCAAGGCGAAGAAGGACGAGTTCGAGCGCGCGGGCGCCAAGCTCACCTTCACGTCGTTCATCGCGAAAGTCGCGGTGGACTGCCTGCGCAAGCACAGGACGATCAACGCGTCGATCGACGGCGAGAACATCATCTATCGCGGCGACATCAATCTCGGCATCGCCGTGGCGCTGGAGAACGGGCTGATCGTGCCGGTGGTGAAGGCCGCCGGCGAAAAGAACACGCTCGGGCTGTCCAAGGCGATCCAGGACATTGCCGACCGCGCGCGCAGCAAGAAGCTGAACCCCGAAGAGGTGCAGGGCGGCACGTTCACCATTACCAACCCCGGCAACTTCGGCGCGCAGTTCGGCCTGCCGATCATCAACCAGCCGCAGGTCGCGATCCTCGGCGTCGGCACGATCGAGAAGCGCCCCGTGGTCGTGGACGACGCGATTGGCATCCGGTTGATGGGCTATCTCACGCTCGGCTACGACCATCGCCTCGTCGATGGCGCGGTGGCCGATCAGTTCATGGCGGATCTCAAGAAGGGCATCGAGAACTTCGAACCTTCGCAGGTGTAAGGTGGACGCCCAACGCCCGCCGGAGGCGGGCAGGAGCTTGGTTGTGCGGCGGCTCGGGCTCGTTGCCTATGCGGACGGGCTCGACTTGCAGCGCCAGCTCGTCGAGGCGCGCAAGGCCGATCGCATCCCTGACACGCTGCTGCTGTTGCAGCATCCCCACGTCCTCACCGTCGGCGTCAAGAAAGACGGCCGCTCCCACATCCTCGCCACGCCGGATCGGCTCGAGTCGCTCGGCGTCGACGTGTTCGAAACCGGGCGCGGCGGTGACGTGACGTATCACGGCCCCGGCCAGCTGGTCGGGTATCCGATCATCGACCTCAATCCCGATCGCCGCGACGTGCATCGCTACGTGCGCGATCTCGAAGAGGTGATGATTCGCGTGTGCGCCGACTACGGGCTCGAGGCCGGCCGCAGCACAGGATTCAGCGGGACCTGGATCGCTGACGAGAAGATCGGCGCGATCGGCGTTCGCATCTCCCGGTGGATCACCAGCCACGGCTTCGCGTTCAACGTCACCACCGACGTCAATTTCTTCAACCTGATCGTGCCGTGCGGCATTGCCGACCGCGGCGTCACGTCCCTGCAGGCCCAGCTCGGCCGCGTGCCGCCGATGACCGAAGTCGAAGATCGCCTGATCGCTCATTTCTCGGCGGTGTTCGATCGGGCTGTTTCTCTTTCACAATCAACAGCTTAGCGGCGTGGAATAGGCCTCCGTCCTGCGGGGTTCTTATGCCCAAAGGAAGGTTCCAACTCCATGCGCGAACAGAACGAGAGCGCTCTTGTCGAGCGTCTCCGGGCGCGAGATGAGCGTGCCCTCGCAGATTTGTCGTCGTTATACGGCCACAAGATTTTCCAGCTGGCGTTTCGCTACGTGCGCAATCACGAAGACGCCGAAGAGGTTGTCCAGGACGTCCTGATGAAGGTGTTCCGCAAGATCGAGCTGTTCCGCGGCGACTCCGCGCTCTCGTCGTGGATCTACCGCATCACCTTCAATACCGCGATGTCCAGGCTGCGCCGGGGCAAGGCGGCGCGTGCGCTCGAGATCACCGAACTCGAGATCGGCCCGTCGATGAACGATGACGGCACCGGCACGATCGATCCGGCGGACTGGTCGCAGATGGCGGATGAAGAGATGCTCCGGCGACAGATGCGCGAGCGACTGGTCGAAGCCGTCGGTGACCTGCCAGCGATCTATCGCGAGCCGGTGATCCTGCGCGACATCAAGGGATTGAGCACCGAAGAAGCAAGCACGCGTCTGCGCGTCAAGGATCAGACGCTGAAGTCTCGCCTGCACCGCGGCCGGATGTTGTTGCGGGATCGCCTGTCGGATTTCGCGGGCGGGCTGTCGATGCACC
>DATMJU010000303.1:0-11330 GCA_035553795.1 Vicinamibacterales bacterium | reverse complement strand
CGTCCGCGGTAATCAGCGTGCGGCTGACATCGCGCGAGGCGCCCAGGTTGGTGACCGTTTGCAGCGAATCCTTCCACGAAATGAAGTCGAACAGCGCCTTCGGTTCCGCCTCGTTCTCGGCCACGTCCTGGAGCCCCAGCGCGACGATGCGATCGCCGTTGGCGAGCGGCAGGGAAGGGTAGAGGAACAGCCCCGCGAACTGGAAGATGACGACGCCCACGAGGATCGCGAAGGCCATCGCCAGGCCGCCCACCACCGTGAGGCCCGGGTACTTCACGAGCATGCGTCCGCCGAGCTTGAAATCGAGCCAATTCATCAATGTGAAACCTCGCATCTCGCGATGCACTTGCTTGACCTGTGTGACGCCGCCGAAATCACGCAATGCGGCGAACCGCGCGTCTTCGCGGCTCAGACCTCGCGCGACATAGTCCTCGACTGCCTCGGCGAGATGGGCGTCAATTTCGTTATCGAGGTCACGATCGGCCTTGCTCATTACGCCTCGTTGGGAATCTTGAAGAACCGCTCGATGATCCCGGTCGTCTGCTGCCAGCGGGATTGCTGCTGTTCGAGCTGCTTGCGGCCAGCCTTGGTCAGCGAGTAGACCTTCACTCGCCGGCCGCTTTCCGACTCGCCCCACTTCGCGGAGATCCAGCCCATCTGCTCGAGCTTGAGCAGCGCCGGATAGAGCGTGCCTTGATTCAAGGTGAGCTGGTTGTCGCTGATCTGCTCGATGCGGCGGGCCAGGCGGTAGCCGTGCAGCGGGCCGAGGGCGGCCAGCGTCTGCAAGACCAACATGCCCAGGCTGCCGTAGAGGACGTCGTGTTTATCCGGGACCATATGTTGCTAGCCTACAGCTTCACCTGTTGGCTGTCCAATGGTGTTACGGAACGTGAGGCGGGATTGTTCCGGTCCAACTTCGCATGGCTTGCCAACCGTAGCTCACGCCTTTGGCAAGCGTGAGCGAAGGTTGGAGCGGGAGACGGGGATCGAACCCGCGACATCGAGCTTGGGAAGCTCGCGTTCTACCGCTGAACTACTCCCGCTCAGCGAATCTGGATTCTAGCAGCTAGCCGCGAATAATTCCCAGCACTTCGTCGCGGCGCTTTTCCATGATTTCCGGCGTCAATCCCTCGAGATTGAGGCGGAGCAGCGGCTCGGTATTCGACTGCCGCACGTTGAAATGCCAGTCGGGATACTCGGCGGAGATGCCGTCGAGATCGTACGGGTTGCCGTCCTTGTAGAGCTTGCGCAGCTCTTCGATCTTCTTCGCCGCCACGTCCATGTTGGCGACCTTGGTGTTGATCTCGCCGGAGATGAAGTACTTCTCGCGCAGCGGCTTCAGCAGGTCGCGCAGCGACATGCCCTTCTTCGACATCAGGTCGAGGATCATCAACGCCGGGATGAATCCGTTGTCGGCGTAGAAGTTGTCGCGAAAGTAGTAGTGCCCCGTGACCTCGCCACCGAAGATGCCGTTCTCTTCGCGCATGCGGCGCTTGATGAAGGCATGGCCGACGCGATTCATCAGCGCCTTGCCGCCATACCTGGCGACGATATCCTTCACGGCGTAGCTGGCGCGCACGTCGTAGATGATGGTTTCACCCGGCGACTTGAGCAGGAAGGCTTCCGCGAGCAGGGCAGTGATGAAGTCGCCCGCGATGAACTCGCCGCTGCCGTCAATGAAGAAGCAGCGGTCCGCGTCGCCATCCCACGCGATGCCGATGTCGGCCTGCTGACGGATCACCTCGGCGGTGATGTCCTGCCGGTTCTCCTCGATCAGCGGGTTGGCTTCGTGGTTCGGGAAGGTCCCATCCACCTCGAAGCACAAGCGCGTCGTCTTGCACGGCAGGCGATCGAACAGCTTCGGCGCCACGATGCCGGCCACGCCGCTGCCCGCGTCAAGCACGACGTTGAACGGCTTGATCTCGAATTCGTCCACGAATGACAGGACGTGCTCGATGTAGCGCGGCATGATGTCGGCGTATTCGACGGTGCCAGGCGTGGCGGGTGGCGCCGGAATGGCGTTGGCCAGGATCATCTCCTTCATCTCCTTGATGCCGGCTTCGCCGCTCAAGGGGAAGGCTTCCTTGCGAACCATCTTGCAGCCGTTGTACTCGCCCGGATTGTGCGAGGCGGTGATCTGCGCGCCGCCGTCGAGGTCGTCAGCCGCGACCGCGTAGTACATCTGGTCGGTGCCGACCAGGCCGTAGTTGACGATATGGCCGCCCTGCTTCACGGCGCCGGCGATGAAGGCGTCGGTGAGCGACGGCGACGAGGTGCGCATGTCGCGCGTCACGGCGTACCTGCCGGGCCCGAGGTACGCAACAAAGGCGCGTCCCAGTTGATGGAACAGGTCTTCGGTGATCTCGGACGGGTACAGGCCTCGAACGTCGTAAGCCTTGAAGACGGCGGTGTTGATCATGATCCGATGCTCGTGAAGTCGGTAAGCTGCGACTTGTCGCCGAGAAGGGTGCGGCCCTTCAGCACGGAGTCGCGGCCAATGTGACAGTTGCGGCCGATGATGGGACCGTGGACCACCGCGTCCTGGCCGATGCGCGAGTTCGGCCAGATGATGGTGTCCTGCAGGTCGGCGGATTCTTCGATCAGCGCCCCGCGGCCGATGACGCTGTAGGCGCCGATGGTCGCGCCGCTCTTGATGTGCGCGCCGGCATCAATGAAGCACGGCGCGGTGATGGTGACGTTGTCCTCGATGCGCGCCTCGGGCGAGATCAGCGGCTTGCTGCGGTCGGCTCCGGCAAACAGGCCTCCCGCGAACTTGCCGTCGAACATGTCGTGGTGGACCTGGACGTACTTCTCGGGCGTGCCGATGTCGATCCAGTAGCCGCGATCGATGTACGAGACGAAGGTTTCTTTCCGTTCGATCAACGACGGGAAGTAGGCGCGCTCGATGGAGTAGGACACGTCCTTCGGGATGCGGTCGAACGTGTCGGGCTCGAGCACGTACATGCCGGCGTTGATCGTGTCACAGGTGATCTCGTCCGGGTTCGGCTTCTCGAGGAAGCGCCGCACGCTGCCGTCGGCTTCGGTTTCCACCAGGCCGTAGGCGCTGGGATTGTCCACCGGCGTCAGCACGATGGTCGCCTTGGCCTTGCGCTCGCGGTGGAGCGCCACCACGGCCTTGATGTCGATGCCGGTCATGACGTCGCCGTTGAACACGACGAGCGTGTCGTCAATGCCCTGGGCGGCGTAGCGAATCGCGCCGCCGGTGCCGAGCGGCGCCGGTTCGACGACGTAGCGGACGCGGACACCCGTGCCGGCACCATCGCCAAACACCTCTTCGATTCGGCGCGGCTGATAGTTGAGGCTGAGGATCACTTCGTCGATCTCAGGCACCTGCTTCAGCAGGTCGATCTGATAGTGGAGGAACGCGCGATCGAAGATTGGCACGACCGGCTTAGGGGTGTGAATCGTGAGTGGGCGCAGGCGCGTACCCTTGCCCCCGGCAAGCAAAATGGCCTTCATGACAAACTTCCATGTTACACGACCGAGGCGTAGAATGGCCCTAACCACCTTGCCGGTAAGAGGGTGGCTTGAGGCTGTATGAACCTGCCGAACGCACTCACGGTCGCCCGCATCTTCATCGTGCCGGTGCTCGTGTCGGTCCTGCTCACCTCGTTCGAGGGGCGGCTCGTCCTTGGCTTGCCGGTTGAGCTGGTGGCCGCCGCGTTGTTCGGCATTGCCTCGCTGACGGACTGGCTGGACGGTTACCTGGCCCGCCGGCGCAAGCAGGTCACCGCGCTGGGCCAGATTCTCGATCCGCTCGCCGACAAGCTCCTCATCTCAGCCACGCTGATCTCGCTGGTGCAGCTCGACCTCGTCCAGTCGTGGATGGTGGCCGTGATCATCGGCCGGGAGATCGCCGTCACCGGACTCCGCAACCTCGCCTACTCGCGCGGGCTCACGATGCCGGCGTCGAACCTCGGCAAGATCAAGATGGCGTCGCAGGTGACAGCCATCCTGCTGTTGATCCTGGGCTGGGAGCGCTGGCCGGCGTTGCTGGTGTTGGGGCAGGCGGCGATGTGGGTGGTACTGATCACCGCGGTGGTCTCCGCTGTTGATTACTACCAGGGATTCCAGCGCGCGATGATCAGCCGCAGTGCGAAAGTCACGGACTTCGAAGCCGCGAAGTCCGCGAGAGAAAAGAAGATTTCCTAGGGCGCCCGGCGCGGGACCGCCACATCGTTCGACTCAATGCCGTCGAGCGACTTCGTAATCATCACCTTCGACGACAACTCGCTCACGGCCAGCACCACGGCTTCGCCGATGTGGACCAGCGGCATGCCGTTGCGATTGTCGCGATAGATCGCGAAGCGCGCTCCCGGAACCACGCCGTGCAAGGTGCCGCGATCGACTGACGCCAGGCTGCCGAGGCCAACCAGCGCGCGGTTGTCCGAACCAAACAGCAGCTTCGCGCGATCGGTGAAGTCGGGCACGATGTCCGGCGAGCCGGCTGACGTGGGGAGGGACAGCTCGACGTGGGGCTCGAGCATGTCGCCGGGCTCGATCGAATCGCACGCCAGCGTCACTTCCGCCATCGCGTTCAGATCGTCGGTCGCGGTGATGGTGATCGCGCCGGTGATGCGCAGGTCGCCGAAGCCTTCACCTTCACGAGGGAACTCACGGCCGCCATTGTGCAGCCGCGCCGTGACGTACTTCTGGCCGGGCGCCAGTCCATCATCCGGGGTCCGGCCAATGATGAGTGGGGTGCCTTTGTACGCAGCGGCGAGACGCGCGTCGGGGTGGTGAAGACCTTTGATGACGGACTTGGCGACCGGCTTGGCGATCACCGGCAAATCCGTGCAGAGGACCATGTCGGGCGTGAGGGTCCAGGGACCGGAGACTTCGCGTGGTGCCTGGGCGAACACGGGAACGGCAGCTGCCCACAGGGCAGCGGTGATGACGCAAATACGCATTGAGGCCTGCTTTCGCACTAGGGAGCGCTCTAGCGATCTCTTATCGGCAGGACCGCTGCCCGAGACTAGCTCCCGGGCTTCAGTTCCGCAACCCGCTTCTGGGCCTCGAGCAGGTACTCGGATTTCTCGAATTCCTTGATGAGACGCTCGAAGTACGGAAGAGCTTCAGCCTTCTTCTCGGCGGCATCCGGATTCGAACGAATCAGCGACTCGGCCAGGTGGTAGTACACCGCGTCGCGATGGGTGTAGTTCGGATCCTGCGCCAGCAAATCCTTGAAGCGGTCGATCGCGCCTGGATACCAGCGGACGCGGAAGTAATAGAAACCGACGCGGTAGTTGGCCTCGCTGAGGCGATCCTTCGCCTCGCGCTCCATCTTGCGCGCCTCGGGCATCAGCTTGCTGTTGGGAAAGCGCTGCAGGAAGATCTCGATTTCCTTGATCGCGTCCTTCGTAGCCGCCTGGTCGCGCTCCGGCGCCAGCATCTGGTCCACGAATGACCGCGCCAGCTGCAGCTGCGCGTAATCGGCCCGCGCATGCGTCGGGTAGAAGGTCAGGAACTCGCGGAATTCGTTCGCCGCCAGCAGCAGGTTCTCCGTGCCGCCGTTGCCGAGGTAACTGTCCCCGAGGGCCAGCTTGGCGTCAGGGCGGAACGGGCTCTGCGGGTAGTTGTCGACGAGGTTGCGGAAGTACTCGCGCGCCTCCATCCACTTCTTTTCCTTGAAGCGCTCGGTGCCGCGATCGAACAGGAACTTGTCGGCGTCGGCCGATCCTGGAGGCAGGGTGGTCTGCCTGGCCGCGCACGCCTGCAGCGAAACCGTCAGAACCAGCGCCGCGACAATCCGAACCGCGACAATCCGAAATCCACTCGATCCGAAATCCGAAATCATTTGGCCGTCGTTTCCATCCAGCGCCACATGTGCCCAAGCCCCTCTTCGAGCGTCACCGTTGGCGCAAAGCCCAAGTCGGCCCTGGCGCGGGTGGTGTCGGCATACGTGTCGCGCATATCGCCCTTTTGGGGCCCTTGAAGATCGATCTTCACCTGGCGGCCTGATACCCGGGCCAGCATGTCGAAGACTTCCTTGAGGGAGACGCGTGCGCCTCCCCCAATATTGTAGACGCGCCCGGGGACTCCGCGGACTGCCGCGTCCGCCGTGGCCCGGGCCGCGTCGGCCACGTACGTGAAGTCCCGCGTCTGCAGGCCGTCGCCAAACTGGACCAGCGGCCGATCGTTCAGAATCGCCGTAAAGAAGCGGTTGAAGCCCATGTCCGGGCGCTGGCGAGGGCCATACACCGTGAAGTAGCGCAGCGACACGGCAGGCACGCCGAAATTGACGTGATACAGGTGGCACAGCTGTTCGGCCGCTAGCTTGGTCACGCCGTACGGCGACACAGGCTGGGGCAGCGCCGTTTCCCGCATCGGGATCTCGACGTCATCCCCATAAACCGACGAGCTCGACGCATAGACCAGGCGCTCGATCGGCCGCTTGGCGCAGGCTTCGAGCAGGCACTGCGTGGCGTCGATGTTGAGGCCGGTGTAAACACCGAACTCAGAGCCCCAGCTACGGCGAACACCCGCCTGCGCCGCAAGGTGGAAGACGTGCGTCACGCCATCGAGCAGCTTGTCCATGTCGACGGTCCGGAGATCGTCCTCCACGAACTCATACCCGGGGCGTCCGAGCAGGCCCTTGAGATTGCGCTCCTTCAACGGGCGCGGATAGAAGTCGGTGAATGCGTCGATGGCGCGAACCGTCGCGCCGCGTTCGAGGAGCAGCTCGCTCAGGTGGGAACCGATGAATCCCGCGCCGCCCGTGACCAGTGCTTTCATGCGAACAAATCCTTTACGCGTTCCGGCATGCGCACCGGCCGGCCATCGCGATCGATGGTGGCGTGCACGGTGTGGCCGGTCGCCAGCAGGGCGCCGTCGGCGCGCCTGATGGCTTCGTAAGCAAACTGGATCCTGACCGGCGACAACTTCTTCGCCGTCGTCCGGATCTCCACATCATCGTCGTAGCGCGCACCAAGCCGATACTCGCAGTGCGCTTCGATCACCGGAAGCTGAATGCCGTCAGCTTCCATTTCGCGATACGTCCACCCAGTGTCGCGCAACCAGTCGGTCCTGCCAATCTCGAACCACACGAAATAGTTCGAGTGATAGACGACGCCCATCTTGTCGGTTTCGGCGTAGCGCACCCGGACGGTCGAGGCGGTCTGGCGCGCGGACGACACGGTCATTTCCCGGCCGCCGCCTGCGCCTTGTCCTTGAGCGTTCGAGCGGCCTGCTCCGGATTCGGCGCGCCGAAGATCGCGTTGCCGGCGACGAGCCAGTCGGCGCCCGCCTTGACGACGCTCTCCACGGTGGAGAGATCGACGCCACCATCCACTTCGATGGGGGCCGCCGCGTTCCCGCTGCGATCGAGCAGCGCCCGGACCGCCTGGATCTTCTTGAGGCTGTTCGGGATGAACACCTGTCCGCCAAACCCGGGATTGACCGACATCACCAGGACAAAATCCACATCGGCGGCAATATCTTCGAGCGTCGACACCGGCGTCGACGGGTTCAACACGACACCGGCCTTCGCGCCGAGCTTCTTGATGTGCGTGATGGTGCGATGCAGGTGCGGGAGCACCTCCACGTGCACCGACACCATGTTCGCGCCGGCGTCGATGAACGGCTCGATGTAGCGATCCGGGTCCGTGATCATCAAGTGCACGTCGAGCGGCAGGGTAGTGGCCTTGCGCAGCGACTTGACCACCGGCACACCGATGGTGATGTTCGGCACGAAGTGGCCGTCCATCACGTCCACGTGGATCTGGTCCGCGCCGCCGCGGGTTGCCGTCGCGATCTCCGCACCGAGGTTGGCGAAGTCCGCCGCGAGGATTGACGGCGCGAGTCGAATCGCCTGTCCTGAGCGAGAGGTCATCAGCGGCTCACCTCGAGGGCAATCGCATCACCCGGATGGACCTGGTAGCCGCCGTTCGGTGTCTGTCGCACGACCACTCCCGGCGGAACGGACGAGGCCACCGACTGCGAGGTGATCGACACGCGGAAACCCCGGATGCGCATGACGTCCGCCGCGCGCTCGCCGTTGAGACCGATCAGGTCGGGCATGACATAGGTCGCGCGGTCTTCCCCGCGATTCACGAGCAACCGGACCTCAGCCGTTTCCGTCGCCGGGGGCGGATCCTGCGCCACGACGACATCCGGCGGATACAGGGCAGAGCGGACTTCCGAGACCGTCCCGATCAGCAGCCCTTCCTGGGTGACGCGGATTTCCGCGGAGCGCTGGGTCTCGCCGATCAAGCTTGGGGCGCGCGCGATGTGCGCTCCGGCGCTGACCCACACGCGAATGCTGCGCTGGCGTCGCGCAGCGGCGCCGGCGGCGGGTTCCTGACCGAGCACGAATCCGGCTGGCACCTTGGCGTCCGGGCGGCGTTGTTCTTCAATCCTGAGCTGCAAGTCGAGACCGGATGCGAGGCCCGTCGCGTCAGCGAGCGACTTGCCGACAAGGTCGGGCACGGTCACCTGGCGGGCGCGAATCGCCACCCGCATGGCAATGCCTGCAAACACGAAAAACGTCGCAGCGAGTGCGCCGGCGAGCACCAGGATCTTGCCGAAGCTCCAGACCCGCGTGCGAAGGGCGGTGGACAATCAACCAATGGTACTACGGCGCAGCACGGCGCCAAAGAAGGCTTCGAGCTGATCGCGGAAGGGCAGCGTCTGATGGACGCTCTGCCGCGTAAAGTCCGGATGAGCCGCGAGGAAGGCGTCAACGACTGCTTCGTTCTCTTCCGGCTCACTCGAGCAGGTCGAGTAAACCAAGGAGCCGCCGGCCCTGACGAGGTCCGCCGCCCGATCAAGCAACGCGCGTTGAGCGGCCGCGAATCCCGGAAGGTCGGACGCGGATCGGCGCCAGCGGATGTCCGGGTCGCGCCGCACGGTGCCCAGCCCGGAGCATGGGGCGTCGATGAGCACCTGGTCGAACTGACCGGAAGTAAAAGGCAGAGCACCGTCCGCCGACACTTGCACGACGCGCGCATTCTCGACGCGGCAACGCCCGAGCGTCCTGGCGAGCAGGCGCACGCGGTGCTGCCGCACGTCTGACGCAATCACCAGTCCCGCGGGCCCCACTGACGCACTAAGCGCCAGCGTCTTGCCTCCGGGAGAGGCGCAGAGGTCGAGCACGGTGGCGCCGCCCGGCGGCGACGCCAGCTCGCCGATCAACTGCGAGGCCTCGTCCTGAACAACAAATCGCCCCTCCCGAAATGCCCTGGTGCCGAGCGCGCGCCCGTCCAGCACCTGCAGGCCGTACGCCGCCCGAGCGGTCGGCTGCGTCGACACACCGTCGGCCGCCAGTTCCTCGGCAAGCGCTTCGCGCGTCAGGAAGCGGCGATTGACGGCGAGACAGAGCGGAGCGGGCTGGTTGTTAAACGACAGCCACGCTTCCGTGTCGGCCACGCCGTATCGATCAATCCATCGTTCAACGAGCCATCGCGGATGCGAGTAGACGACCGACAGGTGTCCGGCCAGGTCGTCGCGGGACGGCCACGACAGCCGCTCGCGGTCGCGCGACAGGGCGCGCAGTACGGCATTGGTCAATCCTGCCGCGCTCGACTTGCCGGCGCGCCGCGTCAGCTCCACGGCATCGTTGATCACCGCGGACGCGGGCAGGCGGGACATGTAGATCAGCTGAAACGCGCTGAGCCGAAGGATGTTGAGCACCGCGGCGTCGAGGCGGGCGAGCGGACGCTTGACGCGCGACGCCAGCTGGTAATCAATGGCGGCGCGCATCCGCAGCGTTCCTGCGACAAGCTCCAGCAACAAGGCGCCGTCGCGTTCATCGTCGAGGGTCACGCGCACGCGGGCGATCGCGGCGCCAAGGTCGAGATGATCGGCATCATTCAACGTCAGCGCGTCAATGGCGGCGCGACGGGCTGGTGCGATCATGCGGCGGTGAAACGAGCCCCGGCCGTCAGCGTCTTTGACGCCATCGCGTCCCGTGCGCTCATCACGCGCTTGCCTTCGAGCTGAATGTCGAGGAGCTCAAGCGTGGTGCCTCCGCCGCACGCAACGTGCAATCCGCCGATGGCGGCCGCCATGACGATCGTCCCGGGCGCCGCGTTGCCTGCAGGCTGGGCCGAGTGGCGCGACCGATGAATGATGTGACGAACACCGGACAGATAGGTAAAGGCGTGAGGCCAGGGCCACAGGCCGCGAATCCGATCGTGGATGCGATTGGCCGGCTGCGACCAATCCACCACGCCCTCGGTCTTCGCAATCTTCGGGGCGTAGGTGACGAGCGACTCGTCTTGCGGCGTTTCGGTCGCGGTGCCGGCCTCGATCGCGTCGAGCGTTTGCACCAATAGTTCCGCACCGCGAATCGCGAGCATCGACTCGACGATCGTGGTGGTGTCGTCCTGCCCAATCGGCACGCGCGTCACCGCCAGCATCGGACCGGCGTCCAGCGCTTTCACGACGCGCATGATGGTGACGCCGGTCTCCGCATCGCCGGCCATCACGGCGCGGTGGATCGGCGACGCGCCACGGTACTTCGGCAGGATGGAGGCGTGGACGTTGATCAGGCCGAGGCGGGGCGTGGCCAGCAGCCAATCGGGCAGGATCTTGCCGTATGCGGCGACAACGCCTATGTCGGCCGATAGCTCCACGAGCGCGGCTTCAAACAGTTCGCGCGAGAGTCTGTCCGGCTGAAACACCGGCAGGCCCTGCGCGAGGGCCAGTGCCTTGACCGGGCCGGCCGTGACTTGCTGGCCGCGTCCGCGCGGGCGATCGGGTTGCGTGACCACGCCCACCACCTGGTGCGGTGAATGGATCATGTGCTCGAGCGTCGGGACCGCAAATCCCGGCGTGCCGAAGTAAACAACGCGCAGCGGCATCAGCTCACCACTTGCCGGCTTTGGACAACTTCTTGACCTTCCGCAGGATGAGATCGCGTGAGATCCCTCTCAGGCGATCAACGAACAGGCAGCCGTTGAGATGATCGATCTCGTGCTGCAGCGCGCGGGCCAGCAGGCCGGTGCCTTCAATCGTGTGTTCTTCGCCGTGGCGGTTGAGCCCCTTGACGACCACCCGCTTCGGCCGGGCAACGGTGGACGTGAATCCTGGAATGCTCAGGCAGCCTTCTTCCTCGAGCTGCATGCCCTCGCGTTCGACAAACTCCGGATTGATCATCGTGTGCAGCGCGGCCGGGTCCTTGCCGAGTGACAAATCGATTACGAAGATCCGCAGCGGGTGACCGACTTGCGGTGCCGCCAGTCCAATCCCCGGCGCCGCGTACATTGTCGCAATCATGTCGTCGATCAGCGTCTCGATCTCCGGCGCGATCGCATCGACCGGCTGCGACGGCTGGCCGAGGATCGAGTCTCCGAGCCGCAGAATAGGGC
>DATMJU010000302.1:0-3391 GCA_035553795.1 Vicinamibacterales bacterium | reverse complement strand
GTCCCCAAGGGCGTCGATTCAAATCGATTCCAGCCCACGGGCGAATCGCATCGGCGATCGCTCGGACTTGACGGCAAACGAGTAGTGCTCGGTGTCGGGCGCTTCGTACCCATCAAGAACATGGCGCTGCTGATCGACGCGTTTGCCACGATGGCTGCGAGCGACGCGCAGGCACACCTGGTCTTGATCGGCGAAGGTCCCGAGCAGGCCAACCTGAAGGCGTTGGTTGACCGCCGGGGCGTTGCGGCTCGCGTAACGTTCGTGGGCTACGTTGCGCAGGATGACCTGGCGCCGTATTACCGTTCGGCCGACCTCTTCGTGTTGTCCTCCGACTTCGATAATTCTCCGAACGTCGTGCTCGAAGCCATGGCCTGTGGCGTTCCCGTCGTGGCCACCGACGTGGGCGGCGTCAAGGAATACGTCAGCCCGGAAGGCGGCGAGCTCGTTCGCAAGCAGGACGTCGCCGCGCTGAGCTCCGCATTGCTACGCTGGCTCGAAGATCCGCAACGCCGCCAGGCCGCTGGAACTTTCAACCGCCGCCGCGTGGTGGAAGCGTTTTCCTGGCGCGCCAGTGCGCAGCGGTTGCTGCAGATCTACGAGTCGGTGCTCTCCGCTCGACGTGACATGAAGGTGCCGGCGTGAAGATCGCATTGCGAGACGACGATACGTGCTACTTCACGTCGCCCGAGACGCTCGAGCGGGTGTATCACGACGTGTGGGACCGGTTGCCGGTGTGCCTGGCGACGGTGCCGTTTGCCATCGGCTACGAACGAAAGGGCATCCCGAAGGAGCACTGGGCATCAGGGATTGCGTTCCCGCTGCACCAGAACGCCGCGATCGTGCCGTTCCTGAAAGAGCAGATGGCCAAGGGGCGCGTGACGATCGCGCTACATGGTTACACCCACGAGGACTTTCTCGAAGGCTTCGAGTTCCAGGCGGCTCCAGATCCTGAGCGGCGTGTGCGCGAGGGTCTCTCGTACCTGCACTCGACGCTCGGGCAGTCGATTTCGATCTTTGTCCCGCCGCACAACGCGCTGTCGAAGCGCGGGCTGGCGGCGGTCAGCGAAGCCGGGCTCAACCTGCTGGGATCGTTCCTCTCGTTCCGGCCGTCGATGCGGCCGTGGGACGTGCATACGCCGGTCAACATGATGCGGGTCCGCAACTATCGCAAGCGGACCGGCCGCAGCAAGACTGACCAGTTCGTCTATCCGCATGTTCTTCGTTACGCGCGCCATGCGGAGATGGGGTGTCACAGCCTGATCCCGGGAACAACCGTCGAGGAGTTGCTCGCCGGTTATGAAGAAGCCAAGCGGGCCGGAGGCAATTTCTGCATCGCGACGCACTACTGGGAAGTCGACGAGGCGATCAAGGGTGTGCTGATGCGCTTCCTCGATCGCGTCGAGCGAGAACCCGGAGTTGAGTTCGTGAAGGCCGAGGCCCTGTTCACGTGACCGCCAAACGCTTCCTGGTCCTTGGCGGCCTGGGCTTCCTTGGCGCCAACGTCAGCAAGCGCCTGCGGGCCGGCGGCAGCGATGTGACCGCTGCGACGCGTTCGCTGGCAGCGCATCCGGCAACCGCATCCGCATTCGCCAGCGACGGCATTCATGCGGTCGAAGCCAACCTCATGGACGGCGCCGCGATGGCGCGCCTCGTGCCCGGACACGACGTGATCATCAATCTCGCTGGAGAGTCCGGCGCGGTGCGGAGCCTCGAGGCGCCGCTGGTCGATCTTGACGGTAACTGTCGCGCCAACCTCGTGTTGCTCGACGCGATCCGCGCGCACAATCCGGCGGTCAAGCTCGTGTTCGTTGGTTCGCGCCTTCAGTACGGAAAGCCCATAGCGCTGCCGGTGACCGAAGATCACCCGCGGCAGGGTTTGAGCGTGCACGCCGTGCACAAGAACGCGGTCGAAGAGTACCTGCGCGTGTATGCCGATTTGTTCGGACTGCGCTACACCGTGGCGCGGGTGACCAACCCCTTCGGCCCGGGCCAGCCCGCCTCGCGCGTCAATTACGGCGTGGTCAACCGCATGATTCACCTCGCGCTCGCCGATCAGCCGATCCCGATCTACGGCGACGGCATGCAGCAGCGCGACTACGTGTACGTGGACGACGTCTCTCAGGCGCTGGTGCAGTTGGCTGAATCAGACGCGGCCAACGGTCGTGCCTTTAACGTCGGCTCCGGAACAGGGACCGCGCTGATTGACATGGCCCACGCGATCATCCGCGCAGCGGGCGGCGGCAGCATTACCCACGAGCCGTGGCCGCGCCTCGCTGAGCAGATTGAAACCGGGGATTTCATCGCCGACATCACGCGCATCGAGCGGGAAATCGGCTGGCGCCCGAATACGAATCTGTCCGACGGCCTGGCCAGCACCGTCGCCTACCAACGCGTGCAATAGCCATCGTGAGCGCATACCGTCATCGAGTCGTCTATCTCTCCCACGCCTTTCATGTCGGTGGCGCCGAGGAGATGGTCTTCAACCTGGTTCGTCACCTCCCGGACCGCTTCGAGCCGGTGATTGTCTGTATCCACTCACCCGGACCGATCGGCGAGGAGATCCGCAAGACCGGTGTCGAGTTCCACGTGCTGGATCTCAATCCCGGCTGGCGGCATCCGTTCCATCTGATCAAGCTCGAGCGAGCGCTGACGGACCTGCGCGCCGACATCGTCCATACCTTCCTGCTGACCGCAAGCTTGTATGGACGGCTTGCTGCGATGTTCGCGAGAGTGCCGATCATCATCGGTACCGAAGTCAACATCTACGAGAACAAGGAGCCGCGCCACATCAAGGCGGAGCGATGGCTGATGGCCAAGACCGACAGCGTCGTCGTGTCGGCCGGATCGGTGCGCGACTTCTACATCGACCAGGTCGGGGCCGACCCGTCGAAGGTCGAAGTGATCTACAACGCCGTCGACTGGTCCCAGCTCGAGACGACCAAGACCCGCGATGAGATGCGCGAGGAACTCCAGCTCGGCCAATTCGCGCCCGTGGCCGGCATCGTGGCCAGGCTGACGGAGCAGAAGGCGCACTCGGTGCTGTTCCAAGCGATGGCCTCGACGCCTGGACTCGAGCGACTCCACCTCGTGGTGGTCGGCGACGGGCACCTGCGCGGGAAGCTCGAGAAGCAGGCAGTCGACCTGGGCATTGCTGATCGGGTCCGGTTCCTCGGCGCTCGCCGCGACCTTGGCAATCTCATGTCGGCTATGGACATGTTTGTCATGCCGTCGCTGTGGGAGGGCCTGCCGCTGTCGATGGTCCTCGCGATGGGCGCGGGCTTGCCGGTAGTTGCTACGAGCGTCGCCGGTATTCCAGAGGTTGTGCACGACGGACACAGCGGGCTGCTGGTGCCCCCGAACGACGCGCCGGCCCTCGGCGCCGCGCTGGCAC
>DATMJU010000301.1:0-6105 GCA_035553795.1 Vicinamibacterales bacterium | reverse complement strand
CTCGCAGCTACGGGCTCTCGATCCAACGATTCCGGTTGCCAATGCCCGGACCATGGAAGACGTCGTGTCGACATCACTTGCCACGCCACGCCTGACCGGCTTTCTCCTGGGAACGTTTGCGGCGATTGCCCTGACGCTGGCCGCCGTCGGCATCTACGGCGTGCTGTCGTACCTCGTGGCTCGCCGGACCCATGAGATTGGCATCAGGCTCGCGGTCGGCGCCAACCGGGCGCAGGTGATGACGATGGTGTTGAAGCAGGGCCTGTCGCTCGCCGGCATAGGAATCGCGGCGGGATTGGCGGCGGCATTCCTGGTCACGCAGTTCATGCAAACCCTGCTCTACCAAATCCGTCCAAGTGATCCAGAAACGTTTGTGCTGGTGTCGTTGGTGCTGGTGGGTGTGGCGATCGTCGCAAGTGCCGTTCCTGCCTACCGTGCCACACGGGTGAGCCCGCTGATCGCGCTCAGGACTGAGTAGGCGAAATGGGCCAATAGGCCAATAGGCCAATAGGCCAATAGGCCAATAGGCCAATAGGCTAATAGGGGTGCTGAATGATCGCGGACGATCTCAAGTACGGGTGGCGGCAGCTTCGGAAGGCGCCGGGGTTCACGTTCACCGCGATCCTGACGCTTGGCCTCGCGATTGGCGCCAACACCGCGGTGTTCTCGCTGGTGGATGCGGTCCTCCTGAAGTCCCTCCCGTACCCGCAGCCGGAGCGCCTTGGCACGATGGGCGCCATCTACACGCGCAACGGCGCCGAGATCGAGCGAAGCGCCATGTCCGTGACCGGCGCGGGATGGAAAGCGATCCAGGGCGAGGTCAAGAGCATCGATGCCGCGATTCAAGCCCGCCTGTCGTCCGATGTCAGTCTCGTGACGCAGTCGCGTACCATCAGCGTCTCGCCTCAGCGCGTGAGCGCCGGTTACTTCCGGGTGCTTGGCATTCCGCCCGCCATTGGCCGCGAATTCACCGCTGAAGAAGATGTCGTGGGTGGACCGGCGCTCGCGATCCTGAGCGATCGCATCTGGCGTTCGGCATTCAACGGCGATGCGTCAGTTGTCGGGCAGACGATCCTGCTCAAGGGCGAACCGCATGTCGTCGTCGGCGTCATGCCGGCCGCCTTCAAGAGCAATGCGGATGCGGACATCTGGACGCCGATCCGCCCGTCGACCACCGGCGAGGGCGGCGGCATCAACTATGGCGTCGTGGCGCGCTTGAAGGATGGCGTGTCGTGGCCGCAGGCCTCGGCTGAGACCGGCGCCGCCGTCGACTCGACGCTGGCGCGCCGGACGTCGAACGATGGCGTCACGGTGTCGCACATGTTGATGCCGCTCCAAGAAGAGATGACCGGCGACGTCCGGATGCCGCTGCTGTTGCTGTCTGCCGGAGTGGGCGTCGTGCTGCTCGTGGCGTGCGTCAACCTTGCGGGGTTGTTGCTGGCGCGCGCCGGCCGCCGCACCCGTGAGATCGCCACGCGACTGGCGGTCGGGGGTAACCGTCAGGCGGTGATGCGGCAATTGCTGATCGAAAGCCTGCTGTTGGCGATTTGTGGGGGCGTGGCGGGCCTCGTGTTTGGCGCGCTGGCGCTTGAAGCGCTGAAGGCGACGGCGACCGACCTGTTGCTGACGCCGTGGGGCGAAGTGGCCCTCGACGCTCGCGTGCTGTCGGTCACGTTGGGCCTCACGATGCTGACGGCGATTTTGTTCGGCCTCATTCCCGCTTTGCAGGCCACCCGGCTGGACGTCCAGGCCGCCCTCGCCGAAGGCGGCACGCGCTCGGTCGCCGGCGGCGCAAGGGGCTGGCCACGTCGACTCCTGGTCGTCGCGGAAGTCGCGCTCGGCGTGGTCTTGCTCGTCGGCGCCGGCCTGCTGATTCGCACTTTCATGTATCTCGAGACGTTGCCGGCCGGTTTCGATCCGGCTCGCGTCGTCACTGTCTCAGCGTCGCTCGAGGATGCGCGTTATGCGAAACACGAGGACGTCGAGCAGCTGTTTGGCAGGAGCCTCGAGCGTTTGCGCACGATGCCTGGCGTGGAGTCGGCGGCAATCTCGCTCGGCCTGCCGTACGAGCGCATTCTGAACATGGGCGCGCGCGTGCTGACCGGCACGACGCCGAGCGACTTCGTGTTCACGACCGCCACATACGTCAGCCCCGGGTATTTTGAAACCCTTCGCCTGCCGCTGATCGCGGGGCGGACATTCCGCGAGACGGATGCCAGGACATCCGCAGCGGCCGTGGTGATCAACGAAGCGTTCGCGAAGGCGTACTTCAAGGATCGCGACGCGGTCGGGCAGTTCATCACTTCGAGCGGCGCCACGCGCGAGGTGGTGGGGGTGGTCGGCAACGTGCAGCAGCGCGGCGGATTCCGGCAATACGGTCCGATTGATGCGTTGCCGGGCTTCTACATGCCGTTCTCGCAGTTCCCCGGCGGCGGCCTGAGGACGATTCACGGCTGGTTCTCGACGGCCTGGATCGTGCGGCAGTCGTATGACGGCGCGGTCAACGAACCGATCCTGCGCCGGGCGATGGCCGAGATCGATCCACAGCTCGCGGTCTCCGCCGTTCGCGCGATCGATGATGTGCGCGGTGCGACGCTGTCGCGGCAGCGGATGCTGATGATGCTGGTGGGCGCGTTGGGCGGCCTGGCGTTGTTCCTGGCCGCGATCGGTATTCACGCGCTGATCGCGAGCGGAGTCGCCGAGCGCACCCGCGAACTCGGCATCCGCATGGCACTTGGCGCGACGGTCGGCCAGACGGTTCGCGATGCGGCGATGCCCGGCCTCATCATGGCCACCGCGGGCCTGGCGATCGGTTGCGCGATCGCCTACGGCGCAACCGGCCTGATTCGCAGCCTGCTGTGGGGCGTCAAGGAAAACGATCCAATGACGTTCGTCGCAGTGGTCGGCGCGCTGCTAGCCGTGGCGGCTACTGCGAGTGTGGTTCCGGCGCTGCGGGTCCGCAAGCTGGACCCGGTGTCACTGCTGCGTTCCGAGTAGCCGTACGTCTTAAGCAATTAGAATCGATCTGAATGTCTGCCACGCCAGCGATTCACTTCCTCCGCCAACACCACGTCCCGTTCAGCGAGCACGAGTACCGCTATGAAGAGCGCGGCGGCACGGCCGTCTCGTCACGCGAGCTCGGCGTCGATGAGCACATCGTCATCAAGACGCTGATCATGGAAGACGAGCGGAAGCAGCCGATGATCGTCCTGATGCATGGCGACAAGGAAGTGTCGACGAAGAACCTCGCGAGACAGGCGGGACGGAAGACCGTGGCGCCCTGCGCCGCTGACGTGGCGCAGAAGCACAGTGGCTACCTGGTCGGAGGGACCTCGCCATTCGGCACGCGCAAGGCGATGCCGGTCTATGTGGAGCGGACGATCGCCGATCTCGATCGCATCTACATCAACGGGGGCAGGCGTGGATTCCTGATCGCCCTGGCGCCGGCGGATCTGATTCGCGTGCTGTCTCCGACGCTCGTCGACGCCTCACTCTAGCTCGCGCTTCAGCCGCTCGAATCTCGCTTCGTCCCGTTTCAGCCAGCGATCGAACCACATCAGTCCAATCACGGCTGCGCCGCTGAAGCCGATGAGCCATACCCACGCGAACAGCTCGCTGCCGGGCGATGGCCTATCGGGCCCGAAATACAACATGCTCCGGATCCAGAAGGTGAACACGACCACTTGCGCGGCGAGCACGAACCAGGCAATCCGCCACGCAAGGCGCATGCGGCGCAGCCGTTCCGCAGAAATGGCGATGTACTCGGACACGCTGCCTGCTGACGCCCGCAGCACGCCCCTCCAGTTCCACCATCCGAAGCCGACCGCGCCAATGGTGATCGAGGCCAGCGCCGCCATCGCCAGGCTCTGGACACTGTTATTGGTCCAGATCCCGTAGTAGGCGAGAATCGGCAGCATCACGACGGCGATCACGAAATCGCCAAGCAAGAACCACCACACCAGCCCAGTGCGCCGTTTGACGTAGTGGCGAATCTGTTCATCCGTCGCCGCGTCTCGCGCACCACCGGCCTGCCACTCCTGGGACCATTGCTGGAAATCGAGATGTTCGTCAGTCTTCGTCATGCGCTGACCTCGGCCACGCCAAGTCGGCGCGACAGGGTGGTGCGGGCGCGAGACAGGCGCACCGCGACGTTGTTCTCGGTGATGCCGACAATGTCGGCAATATCAGCGTGGCTGAGTCCCTCGAGCGCGAGAACTACCACCTGGCGGAGTCCGACCGGAAGTTCCTGGACGGCGAGTTGCAGCCGCTCATGCCGCTGCTGGATCGAAAGCGATCGTTCAGGATCCGGCTCGGGCGACGCGAGCGGGGCGTCGTCTTCAAGCGGTTCCGCGCGTCGCCGCTGCGAGTAGTCGATGTGGCTGATCGCGCGGTTGTGCGCAATGCGAAACACGAACGTCCGCTCGGAACTCTCACCGCGAAAGCGAGGCAGCGCCTGCCAGACCGCGAGCCAGATGTCCTGGACGAGATCCTGTTGCCGGCCGGGGTCGCGTTCGTAGCTGGCCGCCAGCCGCCGCAGCGCGCGATCGTGCTCGTGCAGCAGGCGCACGCATCGGTCCTCGCGGCTTTCCGGGCTCATTCAGGACGGTAGTCTGCCATGAGGGGGGAACCTTACAGGATGTCAGGTGGTCAGGTTGTCAGGTGGTCAGGTTGTCAGGTGGTCAGGATGTAAGGTCTTCCAGCGAAAGCGGACTACCGCGGCATGAGGCAAGCATTCATCCAGGCAGCCCGCCAGGTGTGGCGGCGGCGCTCGTTGTCGTTGGCGGTCATCGCGATCATGGCGGTGAGCATCGGCTCGTGCGTCGCGATCTTCAGCATGGTCAAGGCGGTGTTGCTTGACGATTGGGGCTACGCCGATCCCGACCGCATAGCGATCGTGTGGCACGCGCGACAGAACGTTCCCGGCGTCGTCGGGATGTCGCCGGCCGACTATCAATCGCATCGGGCCACGCTGACCAGCGCGGAGACGATCGCGGCCGTGAGCACGCGCGGAATGAATCTCGGGGCCGCGCCGACCCCGTCACGCGTGACGTGCGCGCGCATGACGCCTGACATGTTCCCGTTGTTGGGCGTGCGGCCGATGCAGGGCCGATGGATGACGGCGGACGATGACCGCGCCGGCGCGAAGGTTGTGGTGGTAAGCATTGCGCTCGCCAGGCAACTGACCGGAAGCCTGAACGCCATCGATCGAGATATCAATCTCGATGGCACCGCCCATCGCGTGATCGGCGTGATGCCCGAGTCCTTCGTATTCCCACCCGAAGGCATCCAGGGCCTGGCTTCGGCTGACTGCTGGCTGCCGGCCAGCTTCACGCCGGCCGAGCTGGCGATGCCGGCGTTCAACTACGTCCTGTTTGCGCGGCTGAAGTCTTCGGTCTCGATGGCGCAAGTGAATGCCGAAGCCCATGCCGGCGCGCAGCGCATCTGGTCCACGTATCCCGCGGCGGTGCAGAGCCAGATCAACCTGACAGCGCATGCCGTGGCGCTTTCCGAGCAGGTGCTGGCGCGCAGCCGCACCCCGCTGATGTTGTTTGCGGGCGCGGTGCTCGGCCTGCTGCTAATCGGTTGCGCCAACGTGTCGAACCTGATGCTGACGGCGTTCGAATCGCGTCACACGGAACTGTCGGTCCGCGCATCGCTTGGCGCCCCGAGATGGACGATCGTCGCGCAGCTGCTGACGGAGTCCGTGCTGTTGTCGGTGGCTGGCGGCGTGGGCGGCGTAGTGATCGCCGCCGGATTGCTCTCCGTAATGATCGCCGCCAATGCCAGCGCGTTCCCGCGATTGGCCGGCGCGGAGATCGATCTTGCGGCCCTGGCATTCGCGGTGGGGTGCGGCGCGATTACCGGAGTGATAGCCGCGCTGCTCCCAGCGGTACGCACGTCAAAGGCCGGCACCCGGCTGCAAGGGTCAGGGCCGCGTGTCGCCGCGCGCGCATTTGGCGGAACGCCCTGGCGGCGTGGCCTGATTGCTTTCGAACTTGCCCTCGCCGTCGTCGTGTTGATCCTCGCCGGGGTCCTGTTCCGAAGCGTCGCCAGCCTCAACCGCGTCGAACCCGGCTTCGTGACCAAGAACCTGCACACCTTCTC
>DATMJU010000300.1:0-2210 GCA_035553795.1 Vicinamibacterales bacterium | reverse complement strand
CTGTATGAGCAGTGGTACCCGCCGGCTCGATCGTTGCGTGAGAACTTCAGCGAGCATGGGCGCACGTTGTCGAGCCTCATGCGCCGCATTGGACGCGAACCCGACCTTGCCTTCCTGCTCAACCAGGTCACGCCCGAATGGGAGAAGTTGATGGCCGGCGTGGCCGATCCGCCAGAAGTCCAGAACTGGTTGCCGAATTCCGAACGCGAGCTTCGTGCCGGCCTCCTGTTTATGAACGAGGTCATTCAGTTGATGGAGAACGTCTACATCGAACTGGATCTCGAACAGAATTGGGCGCACCCGGATGCGCGCGGCTGGATGAACCTGTTCAATCATTTCGTCTGGTCGAGTATGTTCCGCGTGACGTGGGCCGTGAGTGCCTCAACTTACGGAGCGCGCTTCCAGACCTTCTGCGAGAAGCGCCTGCAGTTGACACTGGGGACTGTGCAGGTCCGAATTGGATCGGCGGAGGAACTCAACTTCTACGAGCGTCTCCGTTTCCGAGAGTACTCGCGGCCCGGCGATTCCCTCTGGCGGATCGAGATTCATGTTCGCAGCCCGCATGGCGATGCGAATCGCGTTGTCTTCCCGGTGGGCTTCGCGCTGCGCGGGCCCGATCGCGTGCTGCACTACGTTCGCATCATGAACCACGTGCGCAAGATGGGCCTGTGGTCGCGGGCGCGACGTTTCATGTGGTCGCGCGGCATCATCGTAGGCGAAGATTTTCAGATCCCGATCAAGCGCGAATAGCCGAGCGTTGCGGACTCTCGAGAAGCCCGTTTCAGCTGCCGTGTTACACTCACCAGATTCCGATGCCGACGCTGCCAGCGCCGTTTGGAGCCTATCAACTGGACGCCGCATGGGATGAGATGTTCGCCCCTGACGGCGCGCCGCGTCCGCATTACCAAGCGCTATTCGATCTGGCGCGCGAATTGCCCGCCGAAGAGTTTCGCCGCCGCAAACAGGAAGCCGATCTATCATTCCTGCACCAGGGCATCACCTTCACGGTGTACGGCAAGGACGAAGGCACGGAACGCATCTTTCCCCACGACTTGCTGCCGCGCATCATTACCCAAGCCGAATGGTCGGTAATCGAACGCGGCCTGGAGCAGCGCATCCGCGCGCTGAACGAGTTCCTGAAGGACATCTATCACGAAGGCCGGATCCTGAACGACGGCGTCGTGCCGCGTGAACTGGTCTATACGTGCCGCCACTTTCGTCGCCCGATGAAGGGCATGCGCGTGCCGCGCGACATCTACATCACCGTCACCGGCTCGGACTTGATCCGGCATCCGGATGGACGATTTCTGGTGCTGGAAGACAATCTGCGCGTGCCTTCGGGCGTCAGCTACATGCTGACGTCGCGACAGGTGATGCGGCGGATTTTTCCGTCGCTGTTCCGGCATAGCCGGGTACAGCCGATCGAGGATTACTCGCAAGCACTGCTGGCGACGTTGCGGAGCCTGGCGCCGCACGGGCGTCCTGACCCGACGATCGTGCTCCTAACACCGGGCGTGTACAACTCCGCGTATTTTGAGCACACCTATCTGGCGCGTCAGATGGGCATCGAACTCGTCGAGGGCCGTGACCTCGCGGTGCACGACGGGATGGTGTACATGCGGACAACCGCCGGTCTACGGCGCGTCGACGTCATCTATCGCCGCATCGACGATGACTTTATCGACCCGCTCGCGTTTCGCAAAGATTCGATTCTCGGGGTTCCCGGCCTGTTCAACTGTTATCGCGCGGGCAATGTCACCCTTGCCAACGCGATCGGCACTGGCATCGCCGACGACAAGGCCCTATACGCTTATGTGCCCAAGATCATCCGATACTACCTGGGCGAAGATCCGGTGATTGACAACGTCGAGACGTTCCTGCTCACTGAACCCGTCACCCGCCGTCACGTTATCGACAACCTCGACAACCTGGTCGTCAAGGCGGTCGGCGAGAGCGGCGGCTACGGCATGCTGATCGGTCCACACTCGACGGCCCGGGAACGGGAAGAGTTCCGCCGCCGTATCGAAGCCGATCCGCGCAACTACATCGCCCAGCCGACGCTGATGCTGTCGCGGGCGCCCTGCTTCCTTGACGGTCGCGTCGAGGCACGCCACGTCGATCTACGCCCCTACATCCTCTTCGGCGAAAAGGTCACCATCGTTCCGGGCGGCCTGACCCGCGTGGCGCTCCGGAAGGGGTCGCTGGTGGTC
>DATMJU010000299.1:0-3469 GCA_035553795.1 Vicinamibacterales bacterium | reverse complement strand
GCTCACGGCGACACTGTTTGGATCGCGCGTCAGCAACCCGATCGAGGTTGAGCGCGAGACCGCCTACGAGATCACCAACGCCGATCGTCCGACGACGACCATCGGGCTCGAGATGCTTGGCACGGTGCGGAAAGCCCCGTTTGCCTTGACCGGGTCGTACACGTTTGTGCGATCGAGGGAAGAGGACAGCGGCGTGCGGGTCGAGTCCGCGATGACGCCGAACCGCAGCCTCGGCATTGTCGGCATGTGGGAGCGCGAGGATGTTGGTCGCGTGGGCGTGGAGTACTACTTCACCGGCCGTCAGCGCCTGGTCGCCAACCCGTATCGTTCGCGCTCCAAGGCGTATTCGATCCTCGGCGCGCTGGCGGAGAAGAAGTTTGGCCCGGTGAAGGTGTTCCTGAACGCCGAGAACCTGACCAACACGCGCCAGACGAAGTTCGATCCGCTGATTCTGCGCGCCCCTGGCCCCGACGGCCGCTTCACCGTGGACGCCTGGGCCCCGCTCGACGGCCGCACCTTCAACGCCGGCGTCCGCCTCACCTTCTGATTGTGCCGTGATCGATCGGATCTGGTGCCTGACACCAATTTCCGATGCGCGTCGCAGTTACTGCGAACAGTCGGCAATCGTTGCAGGGTGCGCGATGTTCAGCCCAGAGCCGCGCGAAGCTCAAGCAGAAATTGGTGTCACGCACCGATTCCGATTGGCCAGCCAGCTCAAGCAGAAATTGGTGTCAGGCACCAGATCCGATTGGGGCCAGGGCTAGGCCATGCGGGAGGGTTGCCACTGCAGCCCGAGGCCGATGATGCGCTCGATCAGCTTGGCGTATGACACGCCGGCGCGGCGGGCGGACTCGGCGAAGTCCTCACCCTGCGCCAATTGCGGATTGGGATTGGCTTCGATCACCGACATCTCGCCGTTCTCCTTCATGCGCAGGTCGATGCGCGCATAGCCGGAGAGGTCGAGCGCGCGATAGACGCGCTTGGCCAGGTGCTGCACCTTGGCGGCCTGGTCGTCGGACAGGTTCGCCAGCGCGGTATCGATGCCGTGCTTCTTCTGGTACTTCACGCTCCACTTGACGCGCTCGGTCGCGATCTTCCAGTTGTTGTCGGTCATCTTCGAGAACGACATCTCCCACACCGGGAACGTCTGCAGGCGATCGTTGCCGATCACGCCGACATACAACTCGCGCCCGTCGATGAACTCCTCGACGATCGCGGGCGTCATGATCGTGTCGTGGACGAACTGCACGCGCTTGGCGAGCTGCTCATCATTGGCCACGACCGACGCCTGTGAAATACCGGTCGACGATTCGTAGGTCAGCGACTTGACGATCAACGGGAACTGCAGCCGCTTCGGCAGCTTCGCCTTCTGCCCGAGGGGCACCACCAGGAAATCCGGCACCGGGATGCGGTGATACGCCATCAGCTTCTTCGCCAGCGCCTTGTCGCGCGACAGCGTGAGGCCGCGCGGATTGCAGCCGGTATACGGCACTTTCAACAGCTCGAGATAGCTGACCACGTTCTGATCGAACACCACCACGTCGTCAAAGGCTTCCATCAGGTTGAAAGTGATGGTCGGCTTGAACTCGTCCATCGTGCTGCGGATCGGCGTGAGGTCATCGTGCACGCCGATCACACGCACTTCGTGTCCCAGCACCTTGAGCGCGCGCACGACGTCGTATTCCATGCGCCACTCGGCGGCCTGGGCCGTCGACTTGTCGACCTTTTCGTCGGGCGGCTCGAGGCCCTTGTGCACGAGAGCGAGTACGCGTTGTGGTTTCATCAGAGTGCAATGCGGTGGCGGCCGCTGTGCAGGTAGTTCATCACCTGGACCGTCAGCAGCACGGTGAAGCCCTGCAGCGCCTCGCCCTCAGGCGTGGCCAGCCGCAATTTCAGCTCGCGGCATCGGACGATGATGTCCTCGAGCACTTTGTCGATGGTGTACTGGTAGATGCCGGTCCAGTCCGCGACGACCTTGCGGACCTGGCGGCGGTGGCGGCCGAGGAACTGCGCGGCGGTCATGTTGGAGGCGTGCTCGACCCCGTCGGAGAACAGCTTCCGCAAATCGCGATCGTAGAACGCCGGATGCTCGACGCCGTAATGTCCGCGCTTCTTCTTGTAGTGATACCGCAGCGTGCGATTCAGCCGCCGCAGCGGATCCATCTCGTCGATCTTGTCGAGCAGCGGCTGCTTGCCGGCGAGCGACCGCATCAGATGGTCCATGTATTCGAGCTTGCGATACGCCGGCCAGCCTGCGTAGCGCGTCTTCCAGTTGGACTCCGGCGTCAGCCAGACCGCGAACGTCTCCGCGAAATCTTCGTCAGGATGGCTCTGCGCGTACCACGGGTCGAGATGCAGCACGAAGCTCTTGCTGTACGGCCGCGGCGCGTAGAACTCGGGATACGGTTGCGACGGGCTGCCGAACAGCCGCCGGCGCTGCTGGCGCAACCGCAGCTTGTAGGCGTTGTCGATGACGTGGCCGGCCTCGTGACGGAGGATGCGCATGCACCACTCGTGCTCGCCGCCCTCGACGGCGAGCATCTGCGCCTTTTCGAGCCGCTCGAGCCGCGGGTGCGCGAGATAGAACGGCACCGCCATGGATGCCTGACCGTCAGGCGTGAACCACTCGTCGGACAGGTAGAAGTGGAGCGGGAACTCCAGGCCCCGCGCCGCGAGCTCGCGCTTCAGTTGATCGATGCGTGTCTCGAGGACCGTGCCCTCGATCTTGAGGGGCAGATCGGAGAGCCGCAGATTGAGCAGTTCTTCATCGCTCAGATCGGGCCAGTTGGACGACACTGCGCGAGACATGGGAATGGTGAATGGTGCGCTCGGCAGGACTCGAACCTGCGGCCCTCTGGTTCGAAGCCAGATGCTCTATCCAGCTGAGCTACGAGCGCATGAAGCTCGTATTATGTCGCCTTTTTCAGCTTGTCCGAGAAAGCCTTTTCCAACTTCTTCACCTTGGGCAGGGCCACGGCCGCCACGTAGGGCTGTCCCGGGTTCCTGGCCGCGAAATTCTGGTGATAGTCCTCGGCCTCGAAGAACTGCTCGAGCGGTTCGAGCGTGGTGGCAATCGGGGACTCGAAGACCTTCGCGTCCTTGAGCTGCTGGATGTAAGCCGCCGCCACGCGGTGCTGCTCCTCGTCGGCGTAAAACACCGCCGAACGGTATTGGCGGCCGATGTCGTTGCCCTGGCGGTTGAGGTGCGTGGGGTCGTGAGCCACCGCGAAAAACACCTTCAGAATCTGGCCGAAGCTGATGCGGCTTGAGTCAAACCGCACCCGAATCACCTCCGCGTGATCGGTCATCCCGCTGCACACCGACTTGTAGTCGGCGGTTTCGGCGGTGCCGCCCGCGTAGCCGGACACCACGGCAATCACGCCGTCGAGTTTGACGAAGACAGCCTCGGTGCACCAAAAGCATCCGCCACCGAGCACTGCCGACTGCGGCGTGCCGGTCGGGTCAGGCG
>DATMJU010000298.1:0-9337 GCA_035553795.1 Vicinamibacterales bacterium | reverse complement strand
GGCGATCGTCCGGGCGTCGGTCGTGATGCTCGGCCACAGCACGCGACCCTTGCCAAACTTCGTGAGCTGGCGTGCCGTTCCTTCAAGAGGCGCCTGCCACAGATTCTCGGAGCCACTCCTGTCCGACATGTAGAACAACGACTTGCCGTCAGCGGCCCACATCGGCCACAGCGCCTTGGCGCCACGATCGACGACGCGGCGGTAGCGTGACGCGGCCGGCGCGCCTTCGACGGCCGTCCAGATTTCGGATTGATCGAGGTGGCTGTGCCCGTTCCGCCACCATTGTCCGGATGCGTTGCCGCGCGCGCTGAAGGCGAGCATGCGGCCGTCAGGCGACAGAGCGCCGAAGAACTCGTTGGTGTAGCGCTCGCTGGTCACCGCCATCGGCGTGCCACCATCGACCGGCACGCGAAACACGTCGTTCATGCCAGTGATGTCGCGCGCGGTCATCGAGAAGAACAGCGACTTGCCGTCGCGAGACCACCCATCCAGCACCTCCGCCGCATCGTCGAACGTGATCCGCTTCAGGGACGCGTCTGCGAAGCGCAGCACGTAGACGTCGCCGTTGCCGGTGCGCGTTGAGACGAAGGCGACGGCATCGCCCGATGGCGAATACAGCGGTCGCGACTCGGTCGCCGGGTGCGAGACCAGCAGTCGCGCAACCGCAGTGCCGCCACCAAGCGGCGCGGTCCAGATGTCGCCGCCAGACACGAACGCGACTTCGCGTCCGTCAGGCGAGATGCCCGGCTCGGCCAATGGCGGACCTACTGGACTCTGCGTCGTGGTTGGCACGGCGGCGAGCACGACGAACAGCAGGCCAAGCAACGCGCGGCGGCGATGGTGATTTCGCATGCGCGAAGACTCTCACACCGTCTTGGTCCGGTTCAATCCCTGCTACACTTTCCCGATTGGAACTTGCAATTGCCGCCGTCCTCTCGTTGATCGCCGGTTTTACCGCCGGATGGCTGCTCGCCTCCCGTAATCGCGCATCGCAAGACGATCAGCTCCGCAACGCTTTCTCCGCGCTCGCCGCATCCACGCTGAAGGCCAGCACCGACGAGTTCCTGAAGCTTGCCGACCAGAAGATTGGCAACGTGCATCGTGAAGCCACGATCGACCTGACGCGGCGCCAGCAGGAGCTCGGCACGCTCGTCACGCCCATCAAGGACACGCTCGTGCAGGTCGACGCGAAGCTGCGCGAGGTGGAGCGCACTCGCATCGACGACAGCGCGAGCATGAAGTCGCTGCTCAACCTGGTTGGCCACACGCAACAGCAACTGCAGCACGAGACGCAGAACCTGGTGCGCGCGCTCCGATCGCCCGGCGTGCGCGGGCAGTGGGGCGAAGTGCAACTGCGCAAGGTCGTCGAGCTGGCCGGCATGCTCGAGCATTGCGACTTCGATCAACAGCCGACGATCTTTCACGAGGGCGGACGCCTGCGCCCGGACATGACGATCAATCTGCCAGGCGGCCGCAGCATCGTGGTGGACGCCAAGGCGCCGCTCGAAGCGTTTCTGGATGCGCAGGGCGCCTCTGATGACGGCATCCGCAGCGGCAAGCTGGCTGATCACGTGCGGCAGGTGAAGGATCACGTCACCAAGCTGGGGGCCAAAACCTACTGGGACGCGCTGCCCTCTTCACCAGAGCTCGTGGTGTTGTTCCTGCCGGCCGAGGCCATCTATATGGCGGCGCTCGAGCGCGATGCGTCGCTCATCGACTACGGCGTGAAGCAGAATGTGCTGATCGCCAGCCCGCTGACACTGATCGCGTTGCTCAGGGCGGCGTCGTTTGGGTGGCGGCAGGAGCGCTTGACGCTCAACGCCGAGGAGATCAGCCGTCTCGGCCGCGCGCTGCATGACAGCGTGGCCACCCTCGCCGAACATCTCGAGGACCTGCGCAAGCGCATGGACGGCACTTTTGCGACGTTCAACAAGATGGTGGGATCGTTCGAGAACAACCTGCTCGTCAAGGCGAGGCGGTTTCGAGAGCTTGGCGCCGGCAGCGCCAAGGAGATTCCGATCGTCGACCCGCTCGAAACCGTCGCCCGCAAACTCGATGCGCCGACACAGCCTGGCCTGCTCGACCAGGAAGAAGAAGCCAAATCAGGAGACCGTTCATGACCCGACTTGTACTGGCTGCCGCGTTGATCGTCTCGACCGCTACGGTCGCGATGGCGCAGAAGCCCGAAGCCACTTCCGTTTCCGGCAAGCCGTTGATGATTCCCGCGACGATTGCCAACCAACAGAAGCTGGAAGCCGACCTGGCGCAGGCGCAGAAGACGCTGGCCGCCAACCCGAAGGACCCGGAAGCGATGATCTGGGTGGGACGGCGCTACGGCTACCTGTGGCGCTTCAACGATGCCATCGCGATGTTCACCAAGGGCATCGAGATGTATCCGGACAACCCGAAGTTCTATCGTCATCGCGGCCACCGCTACCTGAGCGTGCGGCAGTTCGCGAAAGCCCAGGCCGATTTCGAGAAGGCCACGGCGCTGATCAAGGGCAAGCCGGACGAGATCGAACCCGACGGCGCGCCGAACCCCGCGGGCAAGCCGCGCAGCACGCTGCAGTTCAACATCTGGTACCACCTCGCGCTGTCGCACTACCTGCAGGGCAACTACGCCAAGGCGTACGACGCGTGGGTCGAATGCATGAAGGTTTCGAAGAATGACGACTCCATCGTCGCGACCAGCGACTGGATGTGGATGACGCTGATGCGTCTCAATCGCAAGGCGGAAGCGGCGAAAGTGCTCGAACCGATCACGCCGAAGATGGACATCCTCGAGAACTCGGCGTATCACCGCCGCTTGCTGATGTACAAGGGCCTCGAGAAGCCGGAAGCCCTGCTCGACACCAAGACGCCGGACGCGACGCAACTGGCGACGCAGGGCTACGGCGTGGCGAACTACTACTTCGTCACTGGCGATGTCGCCAGGGCGCGACAGGTGATGGAGACGATCGTCTCCGGATCAGGCTGGAACGCGTTCGGTTACATCGCCGCCGAAGCGGATCTCGCCAGGATGAAGAAGTAAGGATCCGAGTCCTGAAACTGTAAGCGCCGCTCCAAAACGTAACGCTGTACCAGGGCTCATCGCGCGCGGCAGCCGGAAGATCACGCTTTTCGCGTGGCAATCGGCTTGCAGCCGCGGTGGGCCATGTCTTCGAACCTCGTCAAGATTGGCGTCGCGTGCCCCATCCCCGGCGAGCGGGCGGCGTTCATGGAATGGCTGAGTCTTGCGGGCTATGAGCCCATTCCAATGCTGAACATCGACACGGTTGGCCGTGACCTCGCGTCGCGGCCGATTGAGGCGTTGATCGCTGATGTGTCGCTCGTCTCCCCCGCTGACCTTCCCCGCATCGTCAAGACGCTCGGCATCAACCGTCCGCTGATACTGGCCGGTGATCCCGGTCAGGAGATCGAGGAAGTGCCGAAGGAAGCGGCTTGGATCGAGCGGCCGGTTACGCGAGATGGGTTTCTGTTGTCAGTCGCACTGGCGCTGGCCGAAGGGCGGCCGGCCCGCCGGTCTCCGCGAAAGCTGGTGCCGCGGCTGATGTCGTCGATCGATGGCGTCTCATCGAAGGTTGTCGATGTGAGCGCAGAGGGAGTGCGCCTGGAAATCACCGGCGCGGCGCCGTCCGCGCTACCGCCATATTTCACACTGCGCGTTCCCGGCTTTGGCGTGGCCGCGAAGGTCAAGCGCGTATGGATTGCCATGCCCGCGCAGGGCTCGCTGTGGTGCGGAGGCATCATCGAGCGCCAGCCGGCAACGGCGGCAGCGTGGAACAAGTTCGTGCACAACGCGCCGGGAGGCCGGGCGCAGATCACCGAGATTCAAGCGGTGCCCTAGGCCGCGCGCTTCTTTGCGTCCTTCGCCTTTGGTGCCTTCGCCTTGGTGTCTTTGTCCTTGGCGTCCTTGTCCTTCTCCTTGGCACCTTTCTTCGAGTCCTGCCAGTCGGTGTCGAACACCGACAGCAGCTTCTTCGCCACCGTCGGATTATTGATGATCAATCCGACCTCGCGGCGATTTTCGAGCTCGTCTTTTCTCAGGCTCTGGCTGCCAACGAACGCGCTCGTGCCATCGCGGACGATGGCGCGGACGTGGAGGCGAAGGCCCGCGAGCCGCCGTTCGGCGATGAGAGGGTCACGCCCCTTCATGCTCCCGATGATGCGGACCTTCACCCCTTTCGCCGCGCGCTCCTTCAGCAGCTTGATCATCGACGGATCCTTCACGTTCCCGTCATAGATCGCCAACTCCTTGCGGGCGCCGCAGATGAAGGTGCTCAGCATCGCGCGGGAGTTGTCGGGACTGACCACAAGGTGCGACTTGCCGGGCACGTATGTCTGCCGTGACAAATCCGACTCGAACAGCTTGACGGCTTCGGCCACCGCCTTTCCATCTTTGGTCGAAATCGCGAAGCTGCGGCTCTTGTCGATGTCCAGCTTCGTGAAATTGAACCCGAACAGGTGCAGCACCGAGTCAGCCACCATGTACTTCGCATGGTAGCGAAGCAGATCGTCTGCCGTGCGCGACACCAGCACCCCGGTTGCCAGCAGGCGCTGCTCGAGCTTCCTCAGGGTGATCTCGCCGCCCCGATTGGTATGCGCGATCAGCGCGCGCACGGTCACCCCGCGCTGCACGGCGCTCGCCAGGGCCTTCTCAATCTCATCCCGGTCGAACCGGAAGATCATGATGTCGATCGACTTCTTTGCCGTCTTGATCGCCTTGACGATCGGGACGATGCCCGCTTCTGGTTGAATGATCAGTTTCACTTCGTCACTTCGGCAGCTTGTCTTTCAGTTTCTCGTCCCACTCAACGGCGCCCTTGCCGTCGGGAACGAGTTCCATGATCACGTTGGAGATGCGATCAGTGCGTAACGACTTCGGCGTCGTCACCATGTAGGACACCATCTCTTCCGAGGCGGTGCGCAGTTCGTACCGCGTCTTGTAGCGTCGCAGCACCTCTTCAATCTTCGGCCGCAGGTCCTGTGTCCTGTCGCCAAGCTTGACGTTGAGTTCAAAGACGCGCGTCTGCGGTTCGAATCCTTCGAGGATCCACAGCGCGAACACGATGAAGACCGTGCCGATGACCGCCAGGCCGTAAAGGCCCACGCCCGCGGCGAGGCCGGCCGAGAGCGCGCACAGCATGACCACCGCGTCCTTCGGGTCGTCGATCTTCGAGCGGTAGCGAATCAGGTTGGCGGCGCCGACGATGCCGAAGGCGCGCGCCAGGCTGGCGCCCACCACCAGCATGATCAGCGAACCAACGATCGCGAGAATGATCTGTGTCTGGACAACCGCAGGCTGCCGTTCAGGCGTGCCGCCGCGTCGTGGCCGGAGGGCCAGGACGGTGCCGAGGAGCGCGGCTAGCGGCAATCGAATCGCCGATGCCAGCAGTTCCTCCTGGAACGTGTCCATGACGCCAGGCATATCCACCTGGCCGGAGCCCTGGAGGGCGTCCATCCATTCCATCATGACGTGCCGCCGTCGCGTCGGATCTCGCCGGAGTCCACGCGCTTGCCGCGACGCGAAATCGTCTGGAAGCGCAGCACATCCCCGTCAATCTCCACGAGCATGAAGCTCTGCTCGGTGTCGAAACCCTTCGCTGTAAAACCCGTGCTCGCCATGATGTCTCCTGACCGTAACTTCGCGGAGCCGCCGGCCGTGAAGTGGTAAATGCCCTTCTGGGGCTTGATGCGCTCGTAGAAATGCTCGTGTCCCGCAAACACCACGTTCAGCCCGTGCTTGATGAAGATCGGCTCGACAATCGCCCGCAGGTCGAGCTCGGAGCCGTGGCGGCCGCCCGACGAATAAATCGGGTGGTGGAAATACGCGATCTTCCACTTCGCGTTGGACTTCTGCAGTTCGTCTTCCAGCCAGCGTTGCTGGTCCTTGTCCATGTAGTTGGAGTCCAGCGCCAGGAAGCGCGCGTCCTTCTTCTGATACGAGTAGTAGCGCTTTCCGCCCATGCCGAAGTTCTTGTAGAAGCGCTGGTTGGGATCGTCGTGATTACCGAGCGACGCCCTGAATTCGATCTTGTTGTCGAGCAGCGCCTTGAACGGCACCTCGAACTTCCGCGCGTAGTCCTGCGGGCGCTCCGACCCGTACATGTTGTCGCCGAGCATGATCGCGAACTCGTATGGGAAGATGGCGTGCGCCTTCCACATCTGCGCCGCCGTTTCGATCTGCGCGCGATCGCCCGTGCCGCTGTCGCCAATCACAAGGAAGCGCACCGAGTCCTTGCCGACCGGCGGAGCCACTTCGACATTGGCGCCGATCGACGCAACAGGGGCGCGCGGCGTCGGCTGCTGCCCGGTAATGGCCTGCACCGCGGCGGCCACCCCAAGCAACCCCCACAGCAGTGCGACAACACGAAACGTCGGTTTGGTCATATGCGGCTCACGTCAGCTCGGAATAGTGGGTACCACGTCCCGGAGGACGTCGACAATGAGATTCGCCTTGACGTCGCGCAGGATCAGGCTGCGCCCGACGATGCGGTACTCCAGTTCGGGTGGCAAGTCGGGCAGCTTGCTCAGCAAGGCCGGCGGGAATGTCGCCAATGGAATCGATGTCGGATACACGGTGTTGACGTCAACCTTCATCTTCGCCGGCAGCTCGTTGACCATCGCCTTGCGATCGACCGCCTGGCGATTCTTGAAATCGTCCTGGACGATCTTGATGAAGAACGGCTGGTACTCGGGCGCGAAGATCTCGTTCGGCTGGGCACCGGCACGCAGCGTCATGATCGCCTCCGCGAGCGCCTTCTCGCGGTCGGCGATCTCTTTCGGATCGTCGGTCCTCTTGAGGTTGGGCACCTTGCCCTCGGCCTCGTTGTGGACCTTCATGTAGGCCTGGATGCGCTTGTGAAACTCGAGCGTCGCCGCCCCCTGTGGGTTGACGTTCGGGTCGGTCGATGCTGCTGGAGCCGCGGACGCGTTGGCCGGAGCGGGCTGCGCTTCGGCCGCCGGCGCGGCTGCGGCATTGGGATCGGCGGTGTCGGCCCGCCCGCACCCGACGGTGAGGACGACGATCATCGCAAGCGACGCCGATAGTAGTCGAGTCATGGGCGTCGATACTTCAAGGGCTGTGCCAGAGCCTGAGCCGGGGAATGCGCCCCAAGCACATCCGCATGGGTTTCCCCGTGCTCAGTTTGGCCCCCCGCTTACACAGGGGGTTGGTTCAGAACGTGCATTCGACGGAAGGGTGCCACGTTTCGCCTTCCTTCTCCTCGTCGTCGCGCTGGCCGGATGTGGCAGCGGCCGGGCTAGCGAATCGCGTGAAGAACCGCGCATCCATGCGCTCCCGCTGGATGGCATCGCGCCCGGCACCCTGACCCTGCCGAATGCCAATCGCTCGATCAAGTTCGCGGTCATTGGCGATAGCGGCCGGGGGTCGAAGGAACAGCACGAAGTCGCGCAACAGATGGTCTTGTACCGCCAGCGGTTTGGCTTCGAGTTCGTGCTGATGGCCGGCGACAACATCTACGAGGGGCCGGCCACCGCGGAGGATTACCGGCTCAAGTTCGAAGAGCCGTACAAGGGGCTGCTCGACGCCGGCGTGAAGTTCTACGCGGCGCTCGGTAACCACGACGATACCAACCAGATCTTCTACAAGCCTTTCAACATGGGCGGCGAACGCTACTACACGTTCGTGCCGCCGGTCGATCCGATCACGCGGTGGGACACGCGCGTCCGCTTCTTCGCGATTGACAGTGCGTATCTCACGCGCGATCAATTGCGATGGATCGCGAAGGAGACGACCGAGTCACGGGCGGAGTGGAAGATCGCCTTCCTGCATCACCCGCTCTACACGTCCGGCCGGTACACGCTGGCGGCACGCGGGATGCGCCTGGCGCTCGAGTCCACGCTCGTCAACGGCGGCGTCGACGTGGTCTTCACCGGGCATGAACACATCTACCAGCGGATGAACCTGCAGAGCGGCGTGCTCTACTTCGTGACCGGTGGCGCCGGGTCGCTGCGCGCCGGGGACGCCAGGCCGGCGTCGATCGTGGCGCGCAGCTACGACCGCGACTATCACTTCATGCTGGCGGAGCTGTCAGACGACGGGTTCTTCTTCCAGGCGATCAACCGCCTCGGAGAGACGGTTGATGCGGGATCGATGGTGAGGCCGGCCGCTACTGAGGGCACGGCGCGCCGTCGGTGATCTGGCGAACCTTGCCGCGGAACGCGCGCACCCAATCCTCAATCGATGACGACTTGACGCCGCCGAGCAGGCCGGTTGTCTGGTCGAATCGAGAGTGCCGGAACAGCGCGTCGATCTGCTGATCGGTGAGCTGCGACAGCAGTCCACCGAGATGCCGGCGGCCGGCGTCGGTGACGGTCACCGGCGTGAACGTCGCCCCGTGATACGGCAGTGAATCCATCGAGACCTTGCAGCTGGCGCGGTCGGCCCAGATCGGCGCTTTCTCCCACTCCGGCAAATCCACCTTGCGCGGACCCCACGCCGCGCCCACGTCCTGCATCATCGCAAATGGCTTCGAGCACTTGCCGCCCTCGGGCCAATCCTTCTCGGAGAGGCACATCAGCCGCTGATTCTCGCTCTTGTTGTCCCAATGCGACAGGAACACGGCCAGGAGACGCAACGCGTCGACATGCGCCTTGGGTGCGCCGCCTTTCTTGGCGTCGATCACGTCGAGTTCGAAGAACGCCCAGCCTTCAACGTCGTCGGTCTCGATCGGCCGCCCCTCGTGCCGGCGCTCAACCGACGCCCACTCGAAGTCCTTGAACTCCTTGGTGTCCATCACCTTGCCGTACAGCTTCTCGGCGCCGGCGAAGCCCAGGGTCTTCATGGTCATGAAGGGCTCGGTGGGACAGCCGTAGCAGCGCACGCGCTCAACCAGCATCACCGTGTCGGCCCCGAAGCCGAGCGCATGCAGCAGCTTCGCGGCCGCCACTTCCGACGGCACCTCGGGGCTGCGGCCATATTTCACGCGGATGCGTTCGCCTTCCGCGGTGCGGCAATCAAACTTCGGCGCGGTCCCGCCGAGCTGAGTGATCTCAAACGTGCAGCTGACCTCGCGCGGCTGCTTCGGATCGGGTTCGAATCGCGCCTTGCTGATCGGCGGCGGCGCATGCCAGACGGCCGCGCGGGAAAGGGCGTCGAGGCGCTCTTCCTTCGAAACTGTTTTGGACTTGAGGCGTTCCTTGACGGGAGCGTCGGCGGGCTTTGCCGCCGGCTTTTGCGGCAGCGACGTCGCTGCAATTGCCACCGCGCCAAAGAACGCCATGATCACAGCCATCGCACGCATGCGCATACGGCCGACTGAACTGCAAGAACCAGTCCTTCATGCCCCGCCACCGGATCTGTCCAGCTGAACAT
>DATMJU010000297.1:0-15266 GCA_035553795.1 Vicinamibacterales bacterium | reverse complement strand
CTGCCAGGCGTGGTGCGTGACGCGTTATGGGCGCGCGCAGGCGGCGGCCAGGCCACCGAGCTCAGGCCTATCTCGCCCATCAGCCTCGGCCAGATGTTCGCGTGCGTCGCCTACCAGGACTTCATGGACAACACACCGGGCGATGCCCAACGCGTGGCCGCCTGCAGGCACCACCTCCCTGGCATTCAAGCCGTGGAGTATCTGTCCCGAGTGCACTTGCAGGACAACAACGTCCCACCCTCTTTCCGCGAAGGCATCGCGCGCCTCTCAACGAGCGTCTGGATGAGCCGTTCCTGGACGAAGGACGAGTTCCTGAACACGCTGGCCGAGCGCGGCGGCTTCGGCTCGGGATTCCGAGGCGTGGACGCGGCCGCGAAGGGGTACTTCAACAGGGTGGTATCCGAACTCACGCTCGCGCAGGCCGCCATGATCGCCGCGCTCGCGGCCGATCGCCAGGTGGATCCTTGGTGCCAGCCCGAAACCGCCGCCACCATGCGGTTACGAGTGCTTGAAAGCATGCGCGACACCAAGGCGATAGACGAAGCGGCCTTCGACGCAGCAAGCCGCTCTGAACTTGGACTGACCGCTCGCCCGGCTGACTTCAAGCCATGCGAGTGACCCTGCGCTCGTTGCTGATCGGCCTGCCGATCGCCGTCGCGGCAGTTCCGATCGCCTACGTTACGTTTCTGTATGGATTCGGCCGCGCGGTGGTTAGCCAGCCTGAGCCGTCAACGACGCCGGTGCCCCAGTTGTTCGCGCATGCCCTGTGGGCCGCCGCCGGGGGCGGGCGCGAGCCAGAGCTGCGCCCGCTCAACCCCATCGGTCTCTTTCGCTACGTCCGCTGCACCGAATCGTCACAGCGCCTCGAGAACGGCCAGAGCCGCAACGAGCGCGACTTCGACTGCCAGCGTCATCTGCCGGCGATGCGGCTGAGGGAACATCTCGCGAACCAGCACGTCGGGGACAACAACATCCAGCGCAATTCCTTTCGCGGCGGCGCCGCGGCGTTCTCGACGATGCTGGGATTTTCGGGGACGTGGACGAAGGATGAATTCCTTCGGACTGCGGCTGAGCGCGCCCAGTTTGGAAACGGATGGCGCGGTGCCGCGATGGCGGCTCGAGGGCTGTTCGATCGCAGCCTCGAAGATCTCACCGCGCCCCAGGCGGCGTTAATCGCGGCTCGAGCCGGTGCAGCCGGATCTGACCCGTGGTGCGAACCCGACTTGGCGGCGAGGGCTCGAAATCGCGTTCTGTCAGGGATGCTCGCCAACGGCGCGATTTCTGAAGCCCAGTATGAGGAAGGCTCCTCTAGCGCACTCGGCTTGAAGGCGCGGCCTGCCGATCAACGTCCGTGCGGACGATGAGGTATCCTCTCGACCTGGCATGCGCAACGCCGCAGCGATCGCCATCGCGCCACTCGCCATCATTCCCGTTCTCGCCGCGCTCTTCGGACCGTGGGCCGTATCGAACGGCGGACTCCGTTCGTTGCTCGGCATCATCGGACCGGCACTCGTCGTCGCCTACCCGATGGTGATCCTGTTTGGCGTGCCGATGCACCTGGCCCTGGTGCGCGCGCGCTGCACGCGCTGGCGCGACTATGCCATCGCCGGCGCGTTGCTTGGCACCGTGCCGATCATTGGATACGTGCTGGTGGCGGTGGCGTTCGAGGCGCAATTCGCACTGTCCGCGATGGGAGCTGCGCTGGTGCGCAACCTCGAATGGGGGGCGATCGGCGTGCTGGTGTTCGGCCTGTGCACGACGGCGGTCGCGCTGGCGTATCGGCGCGTGGCCCTGACTACCTGACTACCTGACTACCTGACTACCTGATGAGCTGCCCCGGCTTCTCCATCATGATCAAGCTCAGCGCATCCTTATCGGTGGGCAGCTCGTTGCTGCCTTCGGGAAACCTGTTCAGCCTGAGCAGGTAGGCAATCACGTCGGCGTACTCTTCCTTCTTCATGCTGCCCGGATCGTCCTCGGGCATCGAGTCGCTGATGACGTCGAACATCTCCCACATCGGCTTGCCGGCAAAGCTCTGGTAGAAGAAGTCGTCCGTGAAGCGGTTGGGGGCGTGGCAGCTCGCGCACTTCGAGCGATAGAGCACCTGTCCGCGATCGGCCTGCGCCGCGGTGTAGACGCCGGCCTTCACTGTGGTCTTCTCCTGCGCTGCCGCCATAGTCACGACTGCGAGGCCCAGGCATGCCCAAGCCCCGAGTCCCAAGACCCAGGTCCTCATTTCTTCTTTTCGATCTTGATCGCCGCCATCGGCGCCGCACCAGGCTGCAATTCAGCGTCGCCCGTCGGATACTCGTTCAGCTGGAGGAAGTAAGCCAGGATGTCGGCGTATTCCTGCTGCTTGAGGCTTCCAGGATTGTCTTCCGGCATGGTCCCGCTGGCGACGTCCCAGATCTCCTTCATCACCTTGCCGTCCCACGACTCGTGGAACGCGTCGCCCGCGAAGCGCGAAGGTTCGTGGCACGTGGTGCACGACGTCGCGAACACCTTCTTGCCGCGTTCGGCCTGCGCCGCCGTATAGACGCCGCTGTTCGTTGTCTTGGTCGGCGCCTGCGCAAACGTGGGGCCTGAGACTGCCACGCCGGCGACGATCGTCGCGGACGCTGCTACCGCAAACAAAGCTCGAAGCATCATGCCCCCAGTATACAAACAGTCGTCCCTTACGCCTTCAACGGCCCGAAGTGCTGCTGGTAGCGCTTGCTGAACTCGTGCCACGTGTACGCGTGCGACGTACCGCCGAGGTGCTCGAGGCAGTAGGTCGCGGCCACGCTGCCCATCTTCGCGCAGGTCGCATACGAGGCGCCCATCGCGAGCCCCTTCATGAAGCCGCCGCGGAACGCGTCGCCGACGCCCGTGGGATCCTCGATGCGATCCGGGGTCACGGCGGGCACATCCTCGGTCCCCTCGTTCGTGTAGATCGTGCAGCCCTTCTCGCCCTTGGTCACGACCAGCAACGGCGCGTGCTTCAGCACGTCGGCCTCCGACAGACCGGTCTTCTGGCGAATCAGCTCCATCTCGTAGTCGTTGCAGATCACCATCCAGGCGCCGGTGACGCCGGCCTTCAACTGCGGCCCTTCCATGCGCGCGCACTGCTGGCCCGGATCCCAGATGTACTTCACGCCCATCGCCACGCACTCTTCGGCCCACTGGTTCATGCCATTGGGATCGTTCGCCGCGATGATCACCAGCGCGTCCTTGATGCCGTCGACGGTGCGCATCGACAGCTCCCCGGCGTTGGCCATCGCGCCCGTGTAGAACGAGGCGATCTGGTTGTTGGCCTGATCGGTGCTGCAGAAGAACGACGCGCAGAACTTGCCGTCAATCACCTTGACCAGCGAGCAGTCGATGTTGGCCGCTTCCATCCATGCCTTGTAGTCGGCGAAATCCTGGCCGGCGGTCGCCATCAGGTACGGCTTCTCGCCCAGCAGCGCGATGGTGTAGGCAATGTTCGGACCGCACCCCCCGCGACGCTTGTCCATCGAATCCACCAGGAAGCTGAGCGACACGCGATGCATGTGCTCGGGCAGGAAGTGCTCGGTGAACTTCCCGGGAAACGACATCAGGTAGTCGAATGCGATGGAGCCGGTGACAATCAGTTTCATAGGGTCTTGGGTCTTGGGTCTTGGGGGGTTCGGGTTACTTGATGTACTTGCCGATGAGCAGCGACAGATCTTTCTTCACATGGTCGGGAATCGCGTCGGCGTGCGTGAGGATCGCGGATTTCAGCGCGCTGTGCGCGGGATCGCGATGGCTGACATCGAGCCGCTCCACCACCTTCGCGATGACGTTCTGCGCCATCTTCACGTTGGCGGAGAGATAGCCGAGGATCATGTCGATCGTCACCGAGTCGTGCTCCGGATGCCAGCAGTCATAGTCCGTCACCAGCGCCATCGTCGCGTAGGCGATCTCGGCCTCGCGCGCGAGCTTGGCTTCCTGCAGGTTGGTCATGCCAATGACATCACCACCCCACGAGCGATACAGGTTCGACTCGGCGAGCGTCGAGAACTGCGGGCCCTCCATGCACACGTAGGTGCCGCCGCGGTGTGCCCTTGCGCCAGCCTCGGTCGCGCAATCGGCGGCCAGCTCCGCAAGGTGGTGCGACAGCGGATGCGAAAACCCGACATGCGCCACGATGCCGTTGCTGAAGAACGTGCTGATGCGGCCGCGTGTGCGATCGATGAACTGGTCGGGAAACAGCAAGTCCATCGGCGCGTAACGCTCCTGCAGGCTTCCGACGGCGCTCGCTGAGATGATCCAGTCGACGCCAAGCATCTTCATGCCGAAGATGTTGGCGCGATAGTTCAACTCGCTCGGATTGAGACGATGGCCCTTGCCGTGGCGAGCCAGGAAGGCGACGCGCTTACCGCGCAAGGTGGCCAGCACATAGGGCCCGGACGGATCGCCAAACGGCGTCTCCAGCGTCCGCTCTTCGCGATCGGTGAGTTCAGCCATGTCATACAGGCCGCTGCCGCCGATGATTCCGATTTTTGCGCTCATCCTTTGTGCTCTCGTCGCCTCTGGGGGCTAGATGACCCTCTCCACGAACCGCTTGCCGTCCTTCTCGCGCAAGTAGCCCGCCGCCATCGACGGATCGTGCTCGAAGAACAGCAGGTACTCACGTTCGACAGCCTCACGCGCGAAGGCGCGCTTGAAGGCCAGGGTGTCCATGGGATACAGGTCGTAGCCCATCACCCACGGATCCGGAATGTGGACCGACGTTGGATACATGTCGGCGGTGAATACCGCCGTCTTGCCGCCCGACTCGATCATCACCACCTGGTGATTCGGGGTGTGACCTCCGGAACGGCGGTAACGCACGCCCGGAATGATCTCCGCCTCATCGCCCACCAGCGTCAGCACGCCGGCGTCCTTGAGCGGCACGAAGTTCTCCTGCAGGTAGCTCGCGCGGTTGCGCTCGTGCGGATGCGTCGCGTCCTCCCACTCGGCCGCGTGCGCGAAATACCTCGCCTTTGGGAATCGCGGCACCAGCGCGCCGCCCTTGCCGGCCGCGGTGAACCCGCCAACGTGATCGAAGTGCAGGTGGCTCGCGACCACGACGTCGATGTCTGCCGCGGTGAGGCCCGCCTCCGCCAGCGCGTGATCGAGGTGATACCGTCGATCGAGCTTGTAGATCTGCGCCAGCTTCGAGTCCATCTTGTCGCCGCATCCGGCGTCGATGAGCAGCGTGGTCTTTCCGTTCCTGACGATCAGCGGGCGCATTCCCAGCGGAATGCGATTCGAGTCATCCGGCGGCAGCCGCTTCTCCCACAGAGTGCGCGGCACCACCCCGAACATCGCGCCGCCGTCGAGGCCGATAAAGCCGTCCGACAGCGTGATCAGTTCGAGGTCGCCGAGGGTATGGCGCACGGCTTTCGTAAACAGCTCGACGGCCGGCGCCGGCTGCTTCAGCTCGACGAGCACGCCGTGCGATGCCGACGGGTGGATGAACGCGACCAGCGCGCCCTCGGCGCCGGGCCTCGGCTTCTCGTCGATCAGCCGGATGCCGCGCGCGCGCAAGTGCGCCAGCGCCGCCTCGATGTCTTCCACGCGAAGGGCGACGTGATGCATGCCCGGCCCGCGCTTCTCGACGAACTTCGCGATCGGCGAATCCGGCGACGTGGCCTCGAGCAGCTCCAATGTCGACTGGCCCGTGTTGAGGAAGGTCGCCCGCACGCGCTGTGACGCAATCGCCTCAGTCGCTTCGACATGAAGCCCGAGGGTTTCCTCGAAGAACTTGAGGGACGCGGGAAGGTCGGCTACGGCGATACCAACGTGATCGAGAACAGCTTTCATCAGCGATTGGCTTTCGTCCTGTCAGCCTGATTGCCTGATGGCCTGAGTGCCTGCTCAAGAATATCCGAAGCGGCCGTGTAGGGGTCGACTTCACGGCGCGCGATGCGATCCACCAGCGCCTCGAATTCCGCCGGGCCGAGCAGGCCCTTTTCAACGTGCTCCATGAAGCGATGCGTGAGGAGGTCGCGCAGGCGGAATTCGTTGCGCGCCTTCAGCCGGCGGGCGCGCGTGCCCTCTGAGTGCGCGCGGAACGCCTTGACGGTCTGCCACAGTTCGGCGACGCCTCGCCCGGTGGTCGCCTCGGTCTTGACGATCGGCGGGCGCCACTCGCCCTCCGCGAAGTGCTGCAACGCCAGGTTGGACTCGATCGAGGTCACCATGCGATCGGCGCCTTCACGATCGCACTTGTTCACGACGAAGATGTCGGCGATCTCCATGATGCCGGCCTTGAGCGCCTGCACATCGTCTCCCGTGCCCGGCACGAGCACGACGATCGACACGTCCGCGGTGCGGACGATGTCCACTTCGTCCTGGCCGACACCCACGGTCTCGATGATGACCAGGCTCTTGCCTGCCGCGTCCAGCACCAGCGCGGCGTCGCTCGTCGCGCGCGCCAGGCCGCCCATGTGACCGCGCGTGGCCATGCTGCGGATGAACACCTGCTCATCCTGCGCGTGGGCCTGCATGCGCAAACGATCACCGAGGACGGCTCCGCCCGTGAACGGACTGGTGGGATCGACGGCGATGACCCCGACCGTCTCCTCCGCCTTGCGGGTTTCGGTGGTCAGCCGATCGACCAGCGTGCTCTTGCCGGCGCCCGGCGGCCCGGTCACGCCAATCAGGTAGGTCTTGCCGGTATGCGGGAAAATGTCGCGGACCAGGCCGGCGGCCGTCGCGGCTTCGTCCTCGATCAGCGAAATCGCGCGCGCCATCGCGCGCACGTCGCCGGCGCGCACGCGCTCGGCCAGGGACATCGATGTTGGCAGTGGGGCGCTCACGTCACGCGGCCAGCAATTGCCGCGCAATCACCAGGCGCTGCACTTCGCTCGTGCCCTCGCCGATCGTCAGCAGCTTCACGTCACGGAGGAACTTCTCCGCCGGGTAGTCCTTCACGAAGCCGTAGCCACCGTGCATCTGGACGCAGTCTTCCGCGGCGCGCACCGCGATCTCGCTCGAGTAGAGCTTGGCCATGGCGGACTCGAGCGTCATGCGCCGGCCCTGGTCCTTGAGCCACGCCGCGCGATACGTGAGCAGCCGCGAGGCTTCGACCTGCGAGGCGTGCTGCGCCAGCCGTTCCTGGATGGACGGAAATGATCCGATGGCGCGGCCGAACTGCTTACGCTCGGCCGTATAGCGCGACGCGGCTTCGAACGCCCCCTGGGCGAGCCCCACACCCAACGCGGCAATGCCAATGCGGCCCGCATCGAGCACCTGCAGCGTCTGGATGAAGCCCTGGCCTTCCTCACCAATCAGTTGCGACGCCGGAATGCGGCAGTTCTGCAGCAGCACTTCGGCCGTCTCGCTGGCACGCATGCCCAGCTTGTCTTCCTTCTTGCCCGCGAGCAGGCCTTGCGTGCCGCGCTCGAGGATGAAGGCGGAGATGCCCTTCGAGCCCTTCGAACGGTCGGTGACCGCCATGATCACGAGCGTGTCAGCCGACGTGCCGTGCGTGATGAACATCTTCGAGCCGTTCAAGACCCACGAGTCACCGTCCTTCACCGCCGTGGTGCGCATCGCGGCGGCGTCGCTGCCGGAGCCCGGCTCGGTCAGTCCCCACGCCGCGAGGGCCTCGCCCTTCGCCAACGGCACGAGGTACTTTCGCTTCTGATCGTCGCTCCCAAACATCGAGATGTGCGCCGCGCCGAGCCCGTTATGGGCGGCCACCGACAGCGACACGCTTGGGTCAACGCGGGCAATTTCCTCGATGCAGATGCAGTAGTCGACGGCACTCATGCCGGCGCCACCCATGTCTTCAGGAAACTGGATGCCCATCAGGCCGAGCTCAGCGAGCTTCGGCATCAGCTCTTTGGGGAAGTGTTGAGATTCGTCCCACGTCATCACGTTGGGACGAATCTCGGATTCGACGAATTCTCGGACGCTCTTGCGGAGGAGGTGCTGCTCGTCTGTCAGCGAAAAGTTCACCTCTTAATAATAAACGACGACCCTGAAATTGCCGGAGTTATCCGTCAGCACATCGTCATTGACGCCCAGGAACAGCCGGCCGCTCGACCGCATGCGGACCGGGCCGGTATCGTCGCCGATGAAGAACATGTCGTTGCCAATCCGGCCAATCAGCGCGGCGGCGTTCCGGTTGCCCATCGGGCGGTTGGGATTCGATGGTGAGTTGCGCTCGCCGGCCGGGCCATCCTGGCGGTCACGGCCCCAGCGCACGCGGCCCTGCGCCTCGAAGAACACCGTCTGCCCGGCGCGCACGTCGATGCCGGAGTCATTCCACGCCACGTCGGCAGAGACGATGATCTGCTTTTCGCGCATGCCCGAAGGCCGGCCATCGAACGAATTGGTGTTGTTGCCGGTGTTGCGGCGATTGTCGAACTCGATGCGATCGACTTCGTCGCGATCGAACCGGAGGGTGCGCCCGCCGCCGAATCCGCGACGTTCTTCGAACTCGATCTGTCCGTTCCGCACGGCAATGAGCTCGCCCTGCACGCGCGAGCCGTCGCGCAGAAACAGAGTGTCCGCTTGCAGTGCGGCTGGCAGTGCCATTACGAGGGCCAAGCGCGCGATCCAACGTCGGGGAACCATGTGTATCCTCCTCGGGACACTGAGTTGAGCGACATCCGCCTCTGCTGCGAATTTCGTGCCCATCCGGATGGCGTAGCTATTGCAGTTGTGTTGGTGGATCATAGCATCGGAGGCCAGATGACTTCGCCCGCACGCACGCTTCGCCCAATCCTCGCGACATTTGTGCTCACGTGTGCATTTCTTACCGCCACCGCATCACCGGCGAGAGCCGACATCACGGCATTCCTGGGATTGTCGCCGACGCCAGGCAACCATCCGGTGAAGGGATTCGCCGTTGGCGCCGGCCTCCTGGTTGTGGGATTCGAGTTCGAGTATTCGGTCCTCTCGGAAGATGAGACCGAGCAGCTTCCGGGTCTCACTACCTATTCGGGGAATGTGCTCGCGCAAACACCGACCGGCGCCGTACAACTGTATGGAACGCTTGGCGTCCAGGGATTTCGCGAGACGCTCAACTCATCTTCTGAAACGCACGTCGGCACGAACATCGGCGGCGGCGCGAAGATCAAACTGGTTGGACCGGTGCGCGTGAGGCTGGACTACCGGATCTTCAAGCTGCAAGGCTCGCCAATCCACGGGGTCTATCACCGCTTCTACGCCGGCGCGAACCTGAAATTCTAGGACCTTAAGACCTCAGGCCCCTGGCACCTCACGGTCCGCCTGGCTTCTTCGTCTCCGGCGGCGTAACGGGCACGGGCGCGACTGACATGTTCGCAAACTCGGTGAGGTTCAGCCGCACCGGCGGCACCGCGAACGCGTCCTGGTACTTCGACAGCATGTCGGGCGTGATCTCTTTGACCAGTTCGTCGAGCAACAGCGACGGACGGTAGTCGAACCCAGTCACCGCCGGCAGCATCGTGTGAACGTAAACCTGGTTCCCCTTCGCATCGGTCTCGGATGCCTTGAAGACGCGCCAGCCCTTGGCCGCCGAAGACCTCACGGGATCCCCTGACTTCGCCATGGCCTCTTGCAGCGTGCGAATCGCCAGTTCGTAATCCGCAGTCGCCGCCGGCTTAATCGTCACCAGCACCAGGCCGGCCTCGGTCAGAAAATGCGTCGACGCAGGATCGGGTGAAGGCTCGACGACCGGTTTGGATGGCGTGGAGTTTTGCGGCGGCGCAGCAGGGACCTGCGCGAGAGACAACAGGAAGGCGAAGAACAGGCTCAAAGGCAGCGCGTCCCGGAGCCGAGGCTCCGGGACGCTCCATCCAGATTCTTACTGAACTTTGGTCAGCGCGCTGATACCGCGGCCGGCGAACGAGTCCTTGTACTTCTGATACACCGCCTGCACTTCCACCGGGAAGACCTCGGTGACGATGCGGGTGATGTCGTACTCCTCGCCCTTGACCACGGGGTCAACGACGATGATGTACGGGACGCCCTGCGCCGTGGCGGCCGACTTGAAGAACTTCATGCCCGCCAGCTGTGTCTTGCGGACGGCATTTTCGCTCTTCTCGAGCGCTTCCTTGTATTTCGCGAGAACGCTGTCGAAGTCGGCCGTCTTGTCGGCCTTAATCAAAATCGTGATGACCGCGGCATCGCCCTCAAGAGTCAATGCCGGCGCCGGCTTCGCCTCCTGCGCGGAAGCCACCGCTGCCCCAGCCAGCGTGAAGCCCGCCAGCGCAATACCCGAAACGAAGACCTGCAATCCTCGAAGCATTTCCGCCTCCTGCAAAAGGTTCGCTACTTTACCGTACAGTTCCGCCGATGAAAACCGTCATCACGTCATTAGCCAGAAGCATGCCACTTCTCGTCAGGGCCAGGCGGCGCCCTGGCTCATGAACGAGCAACCCGGCCGTCACGTAAGGTGTTAAGTCTTGACCGTAATGCTCCCAGATATCAATACCGTGATGCTGGTGCATGCGAATTAAATCCAGCCCCTCGGTGAGGCGCAACCCCATGAACAGCGCTTCCTCGAGCTGCTCAGTCCGCTCCAGCACCCGCAAATCCAGCCGCGTCTCGGCTCCGGCAGCTATCCGCCCAATGTAGTCCTCGGTGCCGGTGACGGTGCGCCATCGCTCACCGCGAAACGTCGCGTGCGCGCCCGTGCCGAAGGCCAGCCAGTCGCCTCCCTGCCAGTACTTCAAGTTGTGACGTGAGCGGCGCGCCGCCGGCCGGGCCACGTTCGAAATTTCGTATTGCTCAAAGCCGGCCGCATCGAGCCGCGCCAGCCCCTGGGTATACATGTCGGCCGCGTCCTCATCCGGCGCGACCGACCAGCCGGACCGCGCCATCTCGTCACGAAGCGGCGCATTGGGATAAATCTCCAGGAGATACAGGGAGGCATGGTCCGGCTCGAGCGCAATCAGCGCATCGACCGATGCCAGCCACTCCTCCGTCCGCTGACCTGGCAACCACATCATCAGGTCAAGGCTGACGTTATCGAACCCCGCCGCGCGAGCGGCGGCGACCGCCTCCCGGGCTATGTCCGACGAATGCAGGCGCCCAAGGCGGCGCAGCTCCTCGTCTCGAAACGATTGGACACCGAAACTCAGGCGATTGGCGCCTGCGGCCCGGAACTCCCCCAGCTTCTCCCTGGTAGACGACTCAGGGTTGCATTCGACGGTGATCTCCGCCGCAGGATCCAGGTCGAAACTGTCGCGGCATGCCTGGATGATGCGGGCCAGCTCTGATGGCTCGAGCAGCGACGGCGTGCCGCCGCCGAAGAACACCGTGTCGGCGCGGACCGACCGGTCCGCCGAACGGCGGATGTCGGCGATGAGCGCCTCGACATAGCGCGGCCGAAGGCCGGCGTCGTGCAGGCTTCGATTGAAATTGCAGTAGTTGCAGATTGCCGCGCAGAACGGAATGTGGATGTAAATACCGGTTCCGGGTTCCCCGCTTCCGGTTCCGGGGAGACTACTTACTGCCGGCTTTTCCACCCGACCAGTTTAGTTCGTACTGGACGCCTGGATCCTTGAGGCGCGCGCGCGCCATGCCGCTGGTCTTGCCTGGAAGGTTCTTCTTGCCGGTCAGACGCTCTGGCGCGGCCGGCATTTGCCCTGTCTTGGCGGCCTCGGTGATGCGCTGGACATCTCGAATGTCCGGACCCGACACCGGCACCCATTCGCACATTTCGAGCAGGCGCGAGCGCGTGCGATCGCCAAGCTGCATCATGAACGAGTTCATGAAGTCCTTGTGGTTCGGATCGATCACATCGGCCAGGTTGCTGGTGATGATGGTCGCGCGCCGGGCGTTGTAGCGGGTGTTGATGACGAGCCCGAGCGTTTCGTGGACCCACTCGGATGTTTTCTCGACACCAAGGTCGTCGAGGACCAGCACATCGGCCTCGAGGACCGGGCGGAGGACGTCCATCTCGGTCTCGTCGACGCCGCGGTTATAGGTTTCGCGCACCAGGCGCAGCAGTTCCGTGGTCTGGAAGAAATAACCGCGCGCGCCCTTCTCGCGGATGGCGGCCTTCAGCAGCGCCGTGGCGAGGTGGGTCTTGCCCACTCCCGGCGGCCCGAAGAACACGAGCCCCTTCTGCTCGGCCGGGAACATCTCGACGAATTTCTTGGCCAGGCGCAGCGCGTCGCGCTGCGAATCGGTGTCAGGCTTGTAGGTCGCCAGTTCCGCCTTGGCGAACTTCGACGGCACGCGCGAATCGGCCAGCGACTTCTCGATGACGACAGCCCGCCAGCAATCGCAGCGGGTCATGCGCTCCACGCCGTTTACCATCACGCTTTTCCAGCGTGACCCGTGGCAAATCTCGCAGGTCATGGGTTCGTCAGTTCAGGTAACCGCGCAGCACGCTGTGCTGGCGGAGGACCTGCAGGTCGCTGCCGACGGCGCGACGCTTGCGGGCCTTGCGAAGAGATTTGCGCCGGCCTTCGTCCTGCAGGTGCGAGGCAAGGTCCTCCGCGTCTGCCACGGGCGGCTCCTTGATTTCCTTGCCGGCGGCGGCCGACTGCGCGTACTCGAGCGCCACGCGGATTGCGTCTACGTGCTTGCCCTGCACCGCGGCGGCCAGCAGTCCGGCGGTATCGGTCTCGACGGTGCGGCCCGATTCCGACAGCAGGTGCATCATCGCCTGCCGGATCCACCACATGGCGGCGGTCTGAAAATCCGATTGCTTCGGATCAAAACGGCGCGCCGCTTCAATCAATCCGAGATTGCCTTCGTGAATCAAGTCGAGCAACGGCACGCCAAGACGGCGGAACCGCTTCGCGTAGCCAACCACGACGCGCAGGTTTGCCTGCACCAGCCGGCCGATCGCGACTTGATCACCGTATGTTTGAATTTGATGACCGAGCAACTGCTCGTCATCGCGGGTCAGTGAAGGGAAAGTAGCGATCTCTCGGAGATATGCGTGGAGTGTTGCGGATTCGGATGCGAGGGACTCGTACTTCCTGACCACGAGCGAATCTTATCATCGGATCGCAATCACGCGCCGCGAGTTTTCTTTGCGTTCTCAGATTTTGTGACGGTCGCATCGGGCTGCACAGCACGTACCAGATCTGTCGGCGATGCTTTCACGAGTGCAGTGCCGAGCCGTTGTTCCCAATCGTCGATGCCGCGCGCCAATTCGCGCTTCACATACTCCATGAATTCGTTGACCTCGCCCTGCATCTGTTCCATTTTTCGACGCATGTTGAGGATGATCTCGACGCCGGCGAGGTTGACGCCCAAATCTCGGGTGAGTGCCAGAATTGTTTCCAGCTGCTCGAGATCTTCTTCCGAATACAGTCGCGTGTTGCCTTCCGTGCGTGAAGGCTTGAGCAATCCTTCCCGCTCGTACAGCCGCAACGTCTGCGGGTGAATGTTGTAGCGCTGCGACACCGCGCTGATCATGAAATAGGCCTTGCCTTGTCGCTTGGTCATGATTTATCCGCCGCAGCCCTCGCGGAGGTGGCTTCCCTGACGCTCTCGCCGTTGATCCGGCCGAATTCGCGCAGCAATTCTTTCGATCGTTCGTCCAGGATCTTCGGCAGTCTCATGCGGACCTCCACCACGAGGTCACCGCGCTGCCCATTGCGTGACGGCGCTCCGCGATCGCGCAGCCGAAACCGTTGCCCGGACTGCGTCCCCGGCGGGACGCGCAATCGAACCGGACCATCCGGCGTCTCGATATCGATTTTTGCGCCCAATCCAGCTTCATGCACCGCGATCGGCACCTGCATGTGCAGTTCGTCGCCTTCGCGCCGGTAGATCGGGTGCTCCGCGACCGTGACGTCGATCAACAGATCACCGGTGGTGCCGCCGCGAATACCGGCATGCCCCTTTCCGGGGATGCGCACTCTCGCGCCGTCCGCCACCGCGGGAGGAATGCGCACAGTCAGCGTTTCCGCGCGCGGCTCGACACCCTGGCCGCGGCATGGCACGCACTCTTCCTGCTTCAGGCGGCCCTCGCCGCCGCACGTCGGGCAGGTCTTCGCGAACACCATGTGGCCGCGCACCGAACGCACCGCGCCGGTGCCCTCGCACGACACGCAGCGGGTTTCCGCGACCCGCTGAAAACCGCTGCCGGCGCAGGCGCGGCACGCGTCCAGCCGCGTCACCGTCACCGTGCGCTGCACACCGTGCCACGCTTCTTCAAACGTGAGCGCGGTACGCGCGTGAATGTCGGCGCCGCGCTCGGCGCCCTCGACGGGCCGGCTCACCCGCTTCGAGAGCACCTCTTCAAACAAATCACCGAACGTCGTCGTACGTTCCGCGTGGACGCGCGATGAGAAGTCAAAGCCGGCGAAACCAAAGCCGTCTTCCGCCTGGCCCTGCCCCGTCAACTGCCCTGAGTCGTAGCGGCGCCGGCGATCAGGGTCGACCAGGGTCTCGTACGCCTCGAGCACCTGGCGGAAACGCGCCTCCGCTTCGCGGTCGCCCGGATTGATATCCGGATGCAGCCGGCGCGCGAGACGCTTGTAGGCGCGCTTGATGTCGCCCGCGCCCGCGTCCCGCTCCACGCCAAGGACGATGTACAAATCCATAGCAATCAGCGATCGGCTCTCCGCTCTCCGCTACTTCTTGTCGTCTTCAACCACTTCAGCGTCGATGACGTCCCCTTCCGGCTTCGCGCCACCCGGCGCACCCGCATCGGCACCCGGCGCACCTTGCGCGCCTTGTGCACCCTGCGCGCCTGGCGCCCCCTGCTCGGCCTGCTGCTTGTACAGCGCCTCGGACGCCTTGTGCTGCGCCTGCATCAGCGCGTCCATCGCCTTGCTCATGCCGGGCGTGTCGTTGCCATCGATCGCCTTCTTCAGGTCCGCCATCGCGCTTTCAATGGCGTTCTTGTCCGTGATTGGAATCTTCTCGCCCGCGTCCTTGATCATGCGCTCGGCGGTATACATCGACTGGTCGGCGCGGTTGCGAATCTCGATCTCTTCGCGGCGCTTCTTGTCTTCCTCGCCGTGCGACTCGGCCTCGCGCATCATGCGCTCGACTTCGTCCTTGCTGAGGCCCGACGAGGCGGTGATGGTGATCTTCTGTTCCTTCTGCGTGCCGAGGTCCTTCGCCGACACGTTGACGATGCCGTTGGCGTCGATGTCGAAGGTGACCTCGATCTGCGGCACGCCGCGCGGCGCGGGCGGCAGTCCCACGAGGTGGAAGCGGCCGAGGGTGCGGTTATCGCGCGCCAGCGGACGCTCGCCCTGCACGACGTGCACTTCGACGCTCGTCTGGTTGTCGGACGCGGTCGAGAACACCTCGCTCTTGCGCGTCGGAATGGTGGTGTTGCGCTGAATCAGCGGCGTCATGATGCCGCC
>DATMJU010000296.1:0-4072 GCA_035553795.1 Vicinamibacterales bacterium | reverse complement strand
CTTTGCACCCATGCGAGCCCTGTCGATCGCCGCGGTCTGCGGCCTGTTCTCCATAGCCGTTCACGCCCAGGGAGGCGCTCCCGTCCGCAACGACACGATGCACCTGACGGTGAACGCGTCGATCAGCGCGTCGACGATCGCGGCCGGCGACAAGGTCTCACTGCGATTTGACGTCATCCCGAAGCGTGCAATGCACGTCTACGCGCCGGGCAAGCATGACTACCAGGTGATCGCGGTCAAGCTCGATCCTCAGCCGTGGCTCAAGGTCGCGCCGACGGCCTATCCGCCGTCGGAGATTTATCATTTCAAGGAACTCGACGAGAAGGTCGAGACCTACGGCAAGCCGTTCACGCTGGTGCAGGATGTGACCGTGCTCAACACCGCCGTGGCGAAGAAGGCGCTCGCCGCCGCGCCGGTGCGGCTGACCGGCAAACTTGAATACCAGGCCTGCGACGACAAGGTGTGCTACGCACCGACTCGCGTGCCGGTGAGCTTCGAACTCACGGTGAAATGAGCGCACGGCGCTACGGCGCGACAAGAGCGTGTGCGGTGCTGATCGCGGCGCTGACGGTCGCGCTGTCTGCCGAGCAAGCGCCGTCCGTCGACGTCAGCGGCGTCCTGCAGCGCGCGGGTGAGCGCGTCACCGAATTCTTCGCGCGCGCGCAGAGCATCATGTGCCTCGAGAAGGTGTCCCTCCAGAGGCTGGGCACCGGCTTTGGCGCTGAAGGGCCTGCGCGCCTGGTGGAATCCGATCTGCGGTTGTCGTGGGAGCCCAATGAGGCGAACCCGACGCCGACCGAGGCGCACACGATCCGGCAGGTGGTGCGCGTCAACGGATCGACCCCGCGCAAGAAGGATTGGGACAACTGCACCACGCCAGAGCAGCAGACGTCCGAGGAACAGCCGCTGTCGATCCTCCTCCCGCAGCAGCGCGATAAGTACAGCTTCAGCTACGAGAAGCACGAAACCATCGATCGCCGCCCGGCGATCGTCGTCCGTTACTTTGAGATCAAGAAGCCGACGGTGGATGTTTCGCTCGTCGCTGACAAGGAAGACTGCATCAGCTTCGAGATCGAGGGCGGCACGCGCGGCCGCATCTGGATCGATGTCGAAACGCACGACGTGCTGCGTCTCGACTCGTCGCTGTCCGGACTGGTCGACATCCCGCTGCCGCGGAAGGCGACGCGCTTTGGCGGCGCCGCGAGATGGACGATGGAGCGGTCGGATACGTCGATCCGGTTCAAGCGGGTGTCGTTCGACAACCCGGAAGAGACCCTGGTGCTGCCGGTCACGTCGAGCAAACTGCAGATCACCCGCGGCGCCGGCACGCCCAGGCTCCGAACCACTACGCAATACCTCGCCTACCGCCGGTTCATGACCGCCGGCCGCATCCTCCCACCCCAGCAATAAATCCGATCACCTATCGGATCTTGCGCCTGAATCGGAAATTGGTGTCAGGCACCAATTCCGATTGACAGGGCAGGCGCTGCGGGGTATTTTGAGTAGTCAAAATTACAGTTTTCATTAATGGGTATAAAGTTTTTGATTGCTCGATTCGCAGTAGCCCTAGTGGCGTTACTCCTTCCAGCTCTTGCATTTGCGCAGGGGACGACCACCATCCGTGGAGAGGTTCGAGACGAGCAAAAGGCATCGGTGCCTGGAGCGTCTGTGATGGTCCGGCACGCCAGCTCAGGGCTGATCCGCGAGACCGTGTCAGACGCGACCGGCCTCTTTGAACTCGCGAACCTGCCGCTCGGGACCTTTGACGTCACGGTGACCCTCGCAGGGTTCTCAACGTTCCAGGCGCGCGTTGATGCCACCAGCGGTGTGCCGCTGCGCGTCGAGGCGGTCCTTGCGCTCGGCACCTTCACCGACACCGTGCAGGTTGTTCCCGAACAGTCGGCGATGGACACGACATCCGCTGGCACGCGTCACGCGGTCAGCGTGACCCGCATCGAGCACATTCCGGTTGCCATGTCGAGCCGCGGCATCGAGGCGGTCCTCGTCTCCTTCCCGGGATTTGCGCAGAATGCCAACGGCGCGATTCATCCGCGAGGTGCTCACAACCAGATGACGTTCCTGATCGACGGTCTTGCGATCAGCGACCAGCTCACCGGCGCGTTTGCCAACTCGCTTGATGTCTCGGTGGTGCAGACGGCGGAGTTGCTGACCGGCAACATTCCCGCGGAGTTTGGCAGCAAGGTCTCCGGCGTCGCGGTGTTGAACACCCGTAGCGGCCGCGGGACCGGGCGTCCGTTATCCGGCGCCCTCTCGCTTGCGGGCGGAGGTTTCCGAACAGGGCAGGGCTCATTGCAGCTTGGCGGCGAACAGGGGCGCGTCGGCTACTTCGCATCGGCGACGTCGATGCGCACCGATCGATTCCTGGACCAGGTGTCGATCGACAACCTGCACAACAGCGGGTACTTCACGCGCGCCTTCGCGCGCATGGACGTGGCGCTGACCGACCAGTCGCAGTTCCGCGCCCACGCGATGGGCGGCGGTTCACGATTCGAGCTTGCGAACCAGCGATCCCAGCACGCCGCCGGCCAGGATCAACGCCAGCACCTGGACGACGTGTCGGTGTGGACGACATTTCTTCGCACCGCGGGCACGGCGTCGACGTTCGAGACGACCGCCGGTTATCGCACGACGACGGCCGCACTGCTGCCCAGCGCGGGCGACACGCCCGTAACGGCCTCGCAGGATCGTCGTCTGTCGACCTATTCATTGAGCAGCCGCTACAACTACGCGGCGGGCCGCCGGCTGGTGCGTGCCGGCGTGGACGTCCAGCGTTTCCCCGTCAGCGAGCGCTTTTCGATGGGCCTGACGTCGGCCTCCTTCAACGCGCCCGGCAGCGACGGCTACAACGAAGCGCTGCTGCCGTACGACCTCACCCGCGGCGGCGCGCCGTTCCTGTTCAGCGACGCGCAATCCGGGACGCAGCTCAGCGCGTTCATTCAATCCACATTGGCGTTCGACAAGGTGTCGTTCAACCTTGGCCTGCGCCACGACGAATATCGCTTCCTCGTCGATGGCCGGCAACTGCAGCCGCGTGTCGGCGTGTCGTATGCGTTGCGCGATTCGGTGATCCTGCGCGCCTCGTACAATCGCAACTACCAGACGCCGCCGAACGAAAACCTCCTGCTCTCGAATTCAGAGATCGCGTCGCAGCTTGCGCCCGCCAGCGTGCGTGAGGCGCTCGGCAGCGCCTACCGGCCCATTCAGCCCGAGCGGCAGGACGTGTACGAGGCCGGCGCGCAGCTTTCGCTTGGCCGTATGGCGACGCTCGATACCGCCGTCTACCGAAAAGTGTCGCGCGATCAGCAGGACAACAACAATTTCTTCGATACCGGCATTATTTTCCCGACCACGTTGAGCCGCATCGAAGTGACCGGCGCGGAAACGCGGCTGACACTCCTGCCGCGCAAGGGCATTTCCGGTTCGTTGAGCGCGACGACGGGGCGGGCGATCTCGTCGCCGCCGTTCACGGGTGGCCTGTTCCTCGGCCAGGATGCGGTTGATCTGCTCTCGGCCGGCCCGTTCGCGATCGATCACGATCAACGGCTCGGCGTGCACGGCCTGTTGACGATCGATCCGGCCGGCCCGTGGTGGTTGAGCGGCTCGGTGCGCTACGACAGCGGCCTGGTGTCGAATCCGTCGGATCCCGCGGTCGTTGCTGCCGATCCCGACTTTGCCGACCTGCTGCCGTACGTCAACCTGTCAGCGAATCCGGCGCGCGTCCGGCCGCGCACGATTGCCGACGTCGCCGCGGGCCTCGACTTCAAGGACGCGCGCGGCCGCCGCACCTGGAGCGCACAAGTGCAGGTCACGAACCTGACCAATCAGATCGCCCTCTACAATTTCCAGTCGGTGTTTGTTGGAACGCGACTCGTGGCGCCGCGCTCGTTATCGCTGCGCGTCGCCCGGAACTTCTAGCAGGCTGCTGAAAAAGGGGTACCCATGATGCCGATCGTCGTACTACACTGCCGGGCGGAGGCCAGCGTATGCGCGGAGGCGATCAGCAGAGTGGGCACCTGTTTAGTTATCTGTCGCCGGAGCAACGCGTGCCGGC
>DATMJU010000295.1:0-6152 GCA_035553795.1 Vicinamibacterales bacterium | reverse complement strand
CCAGATGCAGAGGCGTCACAGCGTCGATGGATAGGCTCGCGGATCCGTTATTGCGGATCAACAGCTGTTTTACCTCTTCGAGCTGGTGATGTCCGAGATCGTGCAGGGCAAACCCGTCTGGAAATCCGCTTCTGTTGACGTCGAACCGCTGCCACTCACCCTGTGATCCGGCTCGGGCAAAAATCGTGTACGACGCCGGCGACCCGCGGCTTCCATCCACACGGACATCCGGCCCCTCGCCGTTGTAGAAGGCTTCGCCGCGGTAGGCGAGTGCCAGGGTGCCGCCGCGTTCGATGGTGGCCGGCCTGCCGTCGGGCCTCCCCAGCACGGCGTCGGCATCGACGGTTTGCCGTGTCTCGTCCCACACGACGCTCCAGAGCGGGTTATCGCCGGCAGCTGGACGAGGCGGTACGTCCAGCACTTGTTCGGTGTGTTCCACGGCCGCCTCGGCCGGCGGCGATGCCGGTGCCCGTCGGAACAGCGCATAGGCCATGACGCCGCTTGCCAGCATCAGCAGCACGATCGCGGCAATGGCGAGGGGCGTCCGGCCTTTGGGGTTTGTGTCCGATGTGGCCTCGGATCCCAGGAGTCCGCGGACCGGAACCGAGGCGGTCTCGCGGGCGTGATGATCCGTCGATGGCGCGACGGCCAACTCGGACGCGCGCGATTCGGACGCAGGCGATTCCACCAGCGACTCTGGTGGTGCCGGCGTCTGCTGTTTGCGGGCGGGCAGTTGCGCGCCGCATTCCGCACAGAAGCGGTGGGTGAGGACGACGGCGGCACGGCACATCGGGCAAAACGGCATGTTCGCTCCCGGTCCCTGGCGAGTCAGTCGAGTTCGAACGCCAGATACATGAATCGCCCGTCGCGCTCGATCTGCAATACTACCGGACTTTTCGGTTTGAGCGCCGCCAGCTCACGGCGCAGCTCGTCGATCGACGCGATCGGGACGCCGTTGAGCGAATGGATCGTGTCGCCGGTGGTCAGACCCACGTTGCCGTTATCCGGGCCCACCGTCGTACGCGCGACGACGACGACGCCCGACGGCTCCCGTAGCGGCGGCAGCATTGGCGCCGTCTGCTGCGTAATATCGATCGCCAGTACGCCCAATGCCGGCACCACGTTCTTCTCCGGATCGATCACATCCATGAGTCGGTTGAAGTTGTGATCCGGTTCGGCCGCCGTGATCGCAATGCTGCGCACCTGGGATCCGCGCCGCACGCCGAGGGTGACACGCTCGCCATCCCGCAGTGCCAGCAAGGACAACGCGAGTCGAGGCACATCGTCGACGCGTTTGCCATCGACGCTGACGATGATGTCTTTCGCTTGCAAACCGGCTTTTTCGGCGGGGCTTCCGGGAAGCACATCCGACACCACCGGTCCCCACTCCTGGGACAAACCAAGCCCGGCGGCGAGCAACGGTGTCACCGCCTGAAACTGCATGCCGATCTCGCCGCGGTGGAGATGGCCGAACGAGCGAAGTTTGGAATAGGCGATCTGAACGAGGACACTTGGGATCGCGAACCCGAGCCCCTGGCTTCCGCCAGAGGCAGAGAGAATAAACGTATTGATCCCGACGAGCTCCCCTTTGACGTTGACGAGCGGACCGCCGCTGTTGCCCGGGTTGATGGGCGCGTCGGTTTGCACGTAGACGAGCGGGTTGTCGGGGTCGGATTGCCGCGCGACCGCGCTGATGATGCCCATCGTCACCGTGTCGCGCAGTCCTTGTGGGCTGCCGAATGCGAAGACGAGCGCGCCTTGACGGACCGTATCGTCATCGGCAAAGGGCAAGGCTGGGAGCGGCCCGTCCACTTTGAGCAGCGCGAGATCGAGATCCCGTGCCAGGCCGACGATCTGTGCATCGACTCGCCGCGCACCGCGCGTCCCCGGTTGCGCGGCCCGGTCGTCGATTGGTTCCCTCGGAAGCATGATCTGAACCCGTCGAGCGTTGTTCACAACATGTGCGTTGGTCAGAATGTAGCCGTCGCTATCGATGATGACGCCGGATCCGGACGCGCGCTGGCGGCCGACGACAACGTCATTCGCGTCTCGTCCAGCGATGGGCTCATAGGTCGATACCAGCACTTGGACCACACTACGCGAGACCCGACTCACGAGCGATTCCACCGTGCCGTTGAGCTGCTGCAGGGTGTCGAGCGGCCGGACCGCGCTACTGCCTTGAGCCAGCGACTGCGTGCTGGCCAGCGCTAACAGCATCGCCGCCGACAACATCGATCGCATCACATTGACCGTAACAGGCATAGACTCCTCCACACGCGCCTGGGTGCGAGCGCAGCGGGCCCCACACGGGCGCGCATACTCGGCACCTGCTCGCGGACTGTCGTATAGTACCGAAGAATGGAGGTTGCGGAGATGGCCGGTTCGTTAAGAGAAGTTAATGCCGCGGTCAAGGCAACGACCGCGGCATCGTCGAAGCGAAAAAGGTCAAGCTGACGCGGTAGACGACATTTTCGCCATATCTCGGCACGACTCGGCGCACCGTCGGCACTGATCGGCGCACCGCTTCATCTCAGCACCGTCGAGCTCCTCGCATGACTGCGCGCATGCTTCGCATGCGTCGGCACAAACACCGCACACGTCGCCATGTGCCGGAGACCCGCGCCGCATGAAGTCGGCGCTCGTGGCGCAAATCTGTGCGCAGTCGATCAGCGACCTGACGTGATTGGCCTCGACATGGTCGCCACCCATGCTCAAGCAGTGAGTCAGGGTTTCCACGCACACTTCATGACACGATTGACATTCGTCGATGCACGAGCGCATCGCCGCATTGCTTTCAACATGGGCCATAGGGTTCTCCTCTTATTGTCCTTGCGACGGCTGATAGTCACACAGTGAGAATTCGCGGCACAGCATCATGCGCATCTCGGTGATCTCGTTCGCTTGCGCATGCACAATGCCCCTGCAGTAGCGGTCGAGCTTGTCGTGTCCGAGTTCGCGATGAATCTGGCAATCAAGCGACGGTTGGAGAGCCATGTAATGATGACGGCTGAAGTTCATCAGAAACGCTCGATCGAACAGCTGGCCGCTCGGCGCAGTTTCTACGGCGTCGATTAGTTGCCGGCCTTCCGGGGTGATCACCGGCCGGTGCTCCAGGTTGTACCACTCGCGCAACATCTGCTGAGCCATGCCAATCTCTTCGCGCTGCATGCGATTGGCCATCCTCGCCATCGACTTGATATCTTCGAGCCTCGACTTCGACGGCGTGCTGGGGAACCCGTCGGTCGGCGCAGTGCCTTCGTTCGCCGACATTGCCGCATCCCGAACCTGATCCGTGCCGGCGGCAAGCTCGCTCATGCGTAGCGCGGAAAAGTGATGATTGATGATGAACCGCAGATAGTTGATTTCAAAGGCCGCGGTGCGGCCGCGGCCAGGCGTGTCTGCGATCGTTGTCACCGCCGTGCCGACCAAGAGCACGGCGACGACCCAGAGATGAGTATTGCGATACCAAGACTGACCCTGAGCGGATGGTTTCATACGGCGCACGTCTCCTATGGTGACGCCCTCTGCAAGGTGTTCGCCATACTGGGGCGTGCCGGCTACGGGGTTTTCCCGATTATGAACAACAATTAATGCGCGCTATGGCGGCGCTTCGAAATAATCTCGCCGTGCAGGAGGCTCGAATTGATGGCACGAAGCGCACGTCCCGGGTGCTGCTCGTCGAAGATGAAGTGCGGTTGGCGACACTGATCGCAAGCCAACTCACTGATCTGAACTTCATCGTTCGCGTCGAGCATCATGGCAAAGCAGGTCTCGACGCCGCGCTGTCAGAGCCGTTCGAACTGATAATCCTCGATGTGGTTCTGCCCGGTGTTGACGGTTTTAGCATTTGCCGGGAGATCCGGCGCCGCAGGATCGCCACGCCGATCATGATGCTGTCGGCGCGTGGCGTTACCGAAGACCGCGTGCGCGGACTCGACAGTGGCGCCGATGACTACCTCACCAAGCCGTTCGAGTTTTCGGAGCTCGGCGCCCGGATTCGCGCTCTGTTGCGCAGGCAGGCCTCGGCTGCCGGCATGGCGGTCACGGTCGGCGACTTGCGCTTGGATTCCGCCTCCCGAACGGTTCACCGCGGAATCAAAAAGGTGAACCTCACGCAAAAGGAGTTCGCGCTGCTCGAATACTTCATGCGCAATCCGGACCAGGTGTTGACGCGAGCGATGATCGGCGAGCAGGTCTGGGACCTGACGTGGGATCGGATGACCAATGTGATCGACGTCTACGTGAATCATCTGCGTCGTAAGCTCGAAGACGCGGGAGAGTCGCGACTGATTCACGCGATTCGCGGCGTGGGCTACGTGCTCCGTTCTTCGGAGGGACGCGATGATTCGAACACTTAGAGGCAGGACCACCTTTTGGAACGTCCTGGTCGTCGCCACCGCGCTAACGTTGTTTGCCGTCCTGCTTTACACCTGGCTCGCACGGACGTTATATGCGCATCACGACGAGGACCTGCAGGAAGATGCGCGACGTCTCATCGCCATCGCGTCAGGAACGCCGGACCCGATTGCGACGCTCGAATCAGTGGAGCAGCAAGGCACGGTCACGTCTTATGTCATGGTGCGCGATTCAGACGGTGAAGTACTATCCCGGTCCGAGCGATTGACAAAGGTCGAGCCTGACATAGGGGCCCACGAAGTGCTTGCGCATGCGGCGATGACCGGCGCCACCTACCCGCAATTCTTCACTGTCCAACTGGCTCGCGGTCCCGTGCGGTTTACCTGTATTCCTCTTCCAAGTCCGGACGGCACGTATCTGCAACTTGGCCGGCCGCTCGGCGATGTCGGGATGATGCTAGACGCGATTATCCTCGCCTCTGCCGTCCTAATTCCTGTCGTTATCGTGGTGACGAGCTTCGGCGGGTTCCTGATTGCGAAACGGGCGCTCCGCCCAATCGACGTTATCGCCAACGCACTCGAATCGATTCAAGCGACCGACCTGTCGCGCCGTGTCGATCCGCATGCGCCCGATGTCGAAGTCAAACGGCTGACGTCGTCGGTGAACCAGCTGCTCGATCGGTTGAATACGTCGTTTACGACGATGAAAGAGTTCACGGCCGATGTGTCACATCAACTCCAGACGCCGTTGACCATCATGAAAGGCACCATCGAGTCGGCGCGGCGGTCACAACCGGTGGAACGGCCTGACGCTCTAAGCGTACTGTCCGACGAGGTCGACGCCTTGACCGCGACCCTGCAGGATTTGCGAGACCTCGCGCTCGCCGACGCTGACTCGGCGGTGTCGCGTGAACAGTCCGTGAACGTCAGCGCGGTGTTCTCCGAGGCAGCCGAACTCGTCGAAGCGCTCGCCGAAGCGCATGGCGTCTCGTGCGACATTGACATTGAGCCAGGTCTGCAGATGTGGGGTAACGCAGTGCGCCTACGGCAAGTATTACTTAACCTGGGCGAAAACGCGGTCAAGTTCACTCCATCGGGAGGGCGAATCAGAGTCACTGCACGGCGCAGCAATGATCGAATCGTTGCGAGCGTCTCAGACAGCGGCAGCGGTATCGTTGCCGACCTGCTTCCCCACGTCTTCGATCGCCACGTTCATGGCAGAACGACGAGTGCGCAGTCGGGTTCAGGATTGGGCTTAGCCTTGGTCAAACGCATCGTTGAGGCACACGGCGGCAAAGTCGTGATCGAGAGTCATCCCGGCGCTGGCACAACGGCGTTGGTCAGCTTTCCGATCGCAGGCACCACGGCGAACAGCTATCAAAGTCCCCGGCTCGCAGACTACTCAAGCAATCGCGATACCGCCTGAATCGCTTTGAGCCCCTCTCCGAAACGCGCCATGCTTTCGCGGTGACGCTCGAGTTCGCTGTATGGGAGGAAGCGGACGCGGAGTGATTCGATGGCGCGGAATGCAGGCCTCCGAACCTGGGCGAGTACGTCGTCGGCGCGAGTGTCTGGCGCCACAATGAATAATTCGCGGGCTGCGGACGACGGTGCACCAAGGGAAAGGTCGAGCAGTCGGACGATGCCCGAGTAGATGCTCGTAGAGTGCTCGACCTCGAAAGCCGCGACCACATCGTTTCCTGACAACCACAGTACATCGATGAGACGCACCGCGTCAGCGCCCGGTGCCCCGGCGACAGCCGCGGGCAACTCCGGCAGACACCCGTCGCCCAGGCG
>DATMJU010000294.1:0-3097 GCA_035553795.1 Vicinamibacterales bacterium | reverse complement strand
GTGCTTGCCCTGCCCGCGCACGCCAAACTTGCCGGCGACCGCGGGCAGGGCAAGCACTGCCGCCGCGGCGCTGCCGCCGTTGCGATTGCGCTCGAGGCCCCAGCCGCACTTCACGAGCGCCGGAGAGGTCTTCGCGTAGCGCTCGGCAACCTGCCGCAGCACGGACGCGTCAACGCCGCTGACTTCCGCCGCGCGCTCGAAGGTCCAGGGCCTGGCTTTTTCCCGCAGTTCCGCGGCGCCGTTGGTGTGCTGGTCGAGGAAGGCTTGCGACGCGTGACCTTCCTCGAACAGGTAGCGATGAATCGAGAGGGCGACCGGCAGGTCGGTGCCGGGACGCACCGCCACGTGCACATCCGCCTGCCGCGCGATCGCAGTGGCGCGAGGATCGAACACCACGACGAACGCGCCGTTGTCGCGAGCCTGCTTGATGTACGGCATCAGGTGAATGCCAGAGACGCTCGGATTCACACCCCAGACGATGATCATCTTCGCGTCTGGATAGTCCTCGTAGCTGACCGAGGCCATCTTGCCGTAGAGGCCCATGTTGGCCGCGCCGGTCGGCGCGGCGCAGACGGTGCGGAGCAAACGCGAGGTGCCGTAGCGGCGGAACAGGATCGCGTCCGCGTAATCCTGCGTCAGGAAGCCGTTCGATCCGCCGTAGCACAGCGGCAGGATGGTGTCCGCGCCGCCATTGGCGCGCGCGGCTTCGAACTTCTCCGCAATCGCATCCAGCGCATCGTCCCACGTCACGCGCTTGAACAGGCCCGAGCCCTTGGTTCCGCGCCGCATCGCGGGGTAGAGCAGGCGGTCATCCCCGTAGACGCGCTCGGGGAAGCGGCGCACCTTGGCGCAGATGTAGCCCTGGGTGATGTGGTTTTCGTTCGATCCGTCGACCTTGGTGACGCGTCCGCCCCGGACCGTCACGTTGAGCGTGCACGCATCCGGACAGTCGAGCGGACAAGCCGTCGTGACGTTGGACTCAGTTGGCGCGACGGCAGGCTTGGGCATGACTTTAGAATAGAGGAGATGGCAGGCCTTCCCCAAGTAGTGATCGTTGGCGGTGGCTTTGCTGGCTTAGCCGCCGCCAAGCGGCTCCGCGACACCGCCTGCGAAGTGACGATCATCGATCGTCACAATCATCACGTCTTCCAACCGTTGCTTTACCAGGTGGCGACTGCCGGGCTGTCGCCGGGCGATATTGCGTCACCAATTCGGTGGATTCTTCGCAAACAGCAACGCCTCCGGGTGCTGCTCGCGAACGTGGAGCGCATCGATTCCAAGGCGAAGCACATCGAGCTCGACGGTGGCACGCGGGTGCCGTACGACTACTTGATTGTCGCCGCCGGCGCGACGCACTCCTATTTCGGCCACGACGAGTGGAGCGATGCGGCTCCCGGACTCAAGACGCTCGACGACGCCCTCGCGATCCGGCGAAAGCTCCTGTTGGCCTTCGAAGAGGCCGAGCGCGAACCCAACCCGGTGTATCAGCGGCGGCTGTTGTCGTTCGTGATCATCGGCGGCGGCCCGACCGGCGTAGAGATGGCCGGCGCCCTCGGCGAAATTTCCCGCCAGGTGCTTCGCACGGAGTTCGATGCGGTGGATCCCGCGATTGCGCGCATCCAGTTGATCGAAGCCGGGCCGTCGATTCTGCCGTCGTTCCCGGAGGAACTGCGTGAGCCCGCGCGCCGCGCGCTGCTCAAGCTCGGAGTGGTAGTGCGGGTCGGCAAGCCCGTGACCAAGGTGGAGCAGGGCGCGGTGTGGATCGGCGACGAGCGCATCGAGGCGCACACGATCCTGTGGGCGGCCGGTGTCGCTGCGGCGCCGCTGTCACGTGACCTCGGCCCGGGCCTCGACCGTGCCGGCCGCGTCATCGTCGAACCGGACCTGTCGGTGCCGGGACATCCCGGAGTCTTCGTGGCCGGAGACCTGGCGTCGTTCACGCACCAGACCGGTTCGCCCCTGCCCGGTGTTGCGCAGGTCGCGAAGCAGGGCGGCCGGCGCGCCGCCGCCAACGTGGCGCAGTTGATCGAAGGGAAGCCAACCACGCCGTTCCGCTATATCGATCCGGGAAACATGGCGACCATCGGCCGCAATGCGGCGATCGCCGACTTCGGCTTTCTACGCGTGTCCGGCTATCTCGGCTGGCTGCTATGGCTGTTCGTGCACATCCTGTTCTTGATCGGATTCCGTAACCGGCTGTCGGTGATGCTGCAGTGGGCAGCCGCGTACCTGACATATCAACGCAGTGTTCGACTGATTACCCGCAACAACTCCGGGTAGACTGTGGGGCGGAAGGTCCCCAATGTTGAAAGCCCTGGTGATTGGCAGTGCCCTGCTCATGACGATGGCCGCGGTGTACGCGCAGAACGTGCCGACGGCGACGTGCAAGGGCTGTCCGGCAAGCTACATCTCCAACGAGGAACTGCAGGCGTATCTCAAGCGCGCGATCGCGCGGAACCAAATCGACCAGCAGGTCCGGTCTGTGGACATCGGCAAGAGCGGTGTCGCGGTCGGCATGGTGCACCGCACCAGGCTGGATAAGCCGCAGGCCGCCTCCGTGGCCGAGCACGACCACGTGAGCGAGGTGTACCACGTCATCTCGGGATCGGCGACGCTGGTCACCGGCCCGGATCTTGTTGACGCGCAGCGCCGTCCGGCCACCAACGAGAACGTGCGTCTCCTGAATGGCCCCGGCAGCAACGCCGCCTCGATTCGCAATGGCGTGACGCACCAGTTGAAGGCCGGCGACGCGATCATCATTCCCGCCGGCACCGGGCACTGGTTCACCAGGATCGACGATCACATCACCTACCTGATGATCCGCGTCGACCCGGACAAGGTCGTGCCCTTGAAGGATGAAGCGGCGTCGAAGGCGTACCTCGCCGCGCAGTAGGTTCCCGTGTACGTCGGCGCAACGATCGGCCCTTATCGCGTGATCCGCCAGCTCGGCGCCGGCGGCATGGGCGTCGTGTGGCTGGCCGAAGATCCGCGCCTCAACAGGAAGGTTGCGCTCAAGACCGTCAAGGGCGCTGACGCCGAGACGACGGAAGGACGGCAGCGGCTGATGCGAGAGGCACGCGCCGCGGCGGCCCTCAAC
>DATMJU010000293.1:0-2635 GCA_035553795.1 Vicinamibacterales bacterium | reverse complement strand
GTGCTCTCGGCCTCGCGTCTCGAAACCTACCGCATTGTCAAGCTGCCGACCGCCGCGCCGTATATCTTTGCCGGCCTCGACATGGGCATCGTCTATGCGCTGCTCGGCACCATCGTCGCGGAATTCCTCGGCGCGCAGGAGGGCATGGGCGTGGTCATCACCAAGGCCCAGGCCGTCTCCGACGTCGCCAACGTGTTTGCCTGCCTCGTGGTGCTCGGGATAACCGGCATCCTCCTTCATCTGATCATCAGAAAAGCAGAACGATCGGTCATCCATTGGTCCGGTCGCGGAAAACACTAGGGAGAACCACAATGCTCGACCGCCGGAAAATGCTGAGCGCGCTTGGCGCCCTCACCGCCACCATCGCGACGACGCAGCCGCGCACAGCCTTCGCGCAGAACCTGCCGAAGCTGAAGTTCGGCATGGGCACCAAGACCATGAACGCTACCACCATCAACATGGTGATCGGCGAAGGCCTCGGCTACAACAAGCAGGAAGGCTTCTCCATCGAGCCGGTGCCGCTCGGCTCGTCCACCAACATCTTCGTCGGTCTCGACAAGGGCGACCTCGCCTTCGGCGTCGGTGCGCCGAGCTTTCAGTTGCCGCTGTTCGCCAAGGGCGAGTTGCCGCCGATCACCAACTTCTACGAATACACCTATCCCTATAAGTGGGACGTCGCCGTCCAGGAGAGCGCGCCGTACAAGACCTACAGCGACCTCAAGGGCAAGAAGATCGGCATTTCCGGTTTCGGCACCACCGACTATCCGGTCACGCGCGCGGTGTTCCAGAACCTCGGCATGGATCCGGACAAGGACGTGCAGTGGATCGCGGTCGGCGAAGGCACCACCGCAGGCGTCGCGCTCCAGCGCGGCTCGATCGACGCGCTCGCCTATTTCGACACCGGCTTCGGCCAGCTCGAAGCCTCCGGCATGACCATGCGCATCCTGCCGCGCCCCGAGAAGGTGCCGATGATCGGCGGCTTCTTCGTCTCCGCGCGCACCGACAAGCTGAAGGAGAACCGCAAGCTCGCGGTCGGCTACGGACGCTCCGGCGCCAAGGCCACCGAGTTCATCCTCGCCAATCCGCAGGCCGGCGCGAAGGTGCTGCTCGATATGTACCCGGACCTCGCCCCACGCGCGGTCGCCAAGGACGAGGCGATCAAGACCGTGCTGGCGCCCGTCCTGCGCCGTATGGTGCTGTTCCGCCCGCCCTATCCGAACATGAAAACCGGCCAAATCCAGGAAGAAGAGCTTCAGCGCGAGGCCGAGTTCCTGAACCTGAAAATCGCCAATCTGAAGCCTCTCTACACGAACGATTTGATTGACGAAATCAATGACTTCGACAAGAAAGCGGTGATCGAGCAGGCCAAGGCTTTCAAGGTCTAGGCGCTCCTAACCCACGGCCTCCGGGCAGATTGCACCGGGGGCCGTCGCATTCATGGAACGACTGTGAGCAAAGGTCAGCGATACCCGTCAGAAGCCCGTGAAACGACGGACCCGGAGTCCGGCCGGAAGATCCGGCAGGTCACCAACCATCCGTCGATTCATCATCACCCGTTCTTCTTCGTGCGCGCCTACGACGACGCGATGAAGAAGATGGTCTTCGTGTCCTATCGCACCGGCGCGCCGCAAATTTTCTTTGAGGATCGCTCGACGGGTGAATTGGTACAGGTCACCGACCGGCCGGATCTTGCCGACTGGTCGATCTCTCCCTCCGCCGACGGCCGTTACGTTTACTTCACCGCAGGCACCGGCGCTTGGCGCGTCGATCTCGACAATTTCCAGGAAGAGCAGCTTGCGGATTTCGGCGCCGTCGAGATGCGCGAGAAGGGCATGGTCGGCGCCGCGATGGGCACCACCGCGCTCTCGCACAGCGGCCGCTGGTGGGCGGTGCCGGTGAAGGCCGGCGCGATCACGCGCTTCATGATGATCGACACCGTCAACAAGACGTCGAACGTGTTCCTGGAGCGCGACACCATCGGTCATCCGCAATTCTGCCCGGATGACGAAGACCTCATTCTCTACGCCGGGCCCCTCACCGACCGCATGTGGCTCACCGACCGCAGCGGCAAGGGCAACCGCCGCCTCTACGAGCGCGAAGACAAGATGCAGTGGGTCACCCACGAGGTCTGGGTACCGGGCCGCCGCACCGTCGCCTTCGTCGACTGGCCGCGCGGCATGCGGATGATCGACGTCGATCGCGGTGTGATGCGCTGGCTAACGACATTCCCCGCGTGGCATGCCGCGCCGGATGACAAGGGCCTGTTCTTTGTCTGCGACACCAACTTCCCGGATCAGGGCTTGCACACCTACGATATGGACGATGAGGACGACATCCTCCCGCTTTGCCAGAGCCACGCCAGCTCGGAGGGCAAGCACTGGGGCGGACCGTTCCCTTACAACGACGGCCCGGTTGCCGTGGAGGCCGCGCAGCACACCCACCCTCACCCGCGCTTTGCGCCGGACAATTCGCGCGTGCTGTTCACCTCCGACAAGAGCGGCCACGCGCAGCTTTACGAAGTGATGCTGGAGAACGGCCGGTGAATGTAACAGGTCTTCTCGAAAGTCAGCGCGTTCGCGCGGAAATCCGTGCCGGTCGGATCACCGGCACGAGCCGCGGCCTCGCACATGGCTTC
>DATMJU010000292.1:0-8167 GCA_035553795.1 Vicinamibacterales bacterium | reverse complement strand
GAACTGCGTCCGCGTCTGTGACGTTTACAACCGCGAAGGCGGAGTCCCGCTCGGCCAGCAGATTCGCGTGGGTCAGCACTACGCCCTTGGGGTCCGAGGTCGTACCGCTGGTGTAAAGGATCACAGCTGGCGCGGCGGGTTCCAAGGGTTCCAGGGGTTCCAAAGGTTCCAAAGGTTTGGTGCTGTTGGGTTCCTGGTGCAGGTTCTCTAGAGGGACGCCGGCTTCGGTCGCCTTTTCCCTCAGCTTGTCGCTCACAACCAGCAGCTTCGAGCCCGAGTCGGCGACGATCTTCGCCACCTGGTCCGGCGAGTAGTTCGTATCGAGCGGCACGGCGACGGCGCCGCGCTTCAGGATGCCGAGGTAGACCGCGCACCAGTGCGCGTCGTTGTGACCAAGGATGGCGCACCGGTCTCCGGGCGCGACGCCTTGCGCGGCGAGCCATGACGCCCACGCCCCGGCCCTGTCATGGAGCTGGCGATAGGTAAAGGCGTCCACGCGATCGGGACGCTGGATCTCGACGGCCGTCCGGTCTCCGAAACGAGAGACGCTTTCAGAGAAGACTGTCCAGAGGTTGGGCTGAGGCAACGGCGAATTCTACCGCGGGGCGGGTCCCGAAACAGACTCCAGCGGGGCCGGTCAACCGGCAAGTCGGGTGCCATGGAGACTGGACAAGTACAATGGTGACGCTGATGTCGTCACCCCTCCGCATCGCGTTCCTCGGCTGCGGTTTCATCACCCGCGTGCACAGCCGCAACCTGCGGCGGTTCCAGTCCGAGATCGTGTGCGGCTATGCCAGCCGCGACAAGCACAAGGCCCACGCCTTCTGCGGCGAGTACCGGGGCAGTGGAAGCTATGGCGACTACGCGGATGCGATCAACGATCCCAACATCGACGCGGTGGTGATCGCGGTGCCGCCGAAATTTCACCTCAACCTGACGCTGCAGGCGCTGTCCGCCGGCAAGCACGTCCTGGTCGAAAAGCCCGCGTATCTCACGATGGGCGACTACGAGACGGTGCGCGAGGCGCGCGATCGCGCCGGGCGTGTGGTGCTCGTCGGCGAGAACGACCACTACAAGCCGCTGGCGATCAAACTGCGCCAACTGCTCGCCGATGGCGCCATCGGCGACATGGTTTTCGGCCACTTCAGCACCATCGTCAAGCGCCTGAAAACGGCGGATGACTGGCGCAATGATGAAACGATGGCGGGCGGCGACGCGTTCTTCGAGGAAGGCATTCACTGGCTGCACCTGGCCAACTGCCTCGGCCCGAGGATCACGACGATCACCGGGTACCGTCCGTCGCCGTCGCGCGAAGGCCCCGACAAGCGCGTGAAGAGCATGCTGGTCGCGTTCACCTACGACAACGGCGCGGTCGGGTCGCTGTACTACTCTCGAGAGATTCCGTCCCTGCTGAGAGGCGCGCGGCTGTCGAAGCTGATGGGCCGCAAGGGCGTGATCACGTTCGAATCCAACGGCGCGGTAATGCTGGTTCGCGACGGAGGTATTCCGAAGATTGTCTTCCCCGGCTTCCGCGACATCCGCGGCTACCAGGCGATGTATCGCGACTTCCGCGACTCGATCCGCGGCGGACGCCAGCCGGAGATGAGCCTCGAACGCGCCATCGAAGACCAGCGCCTCATGGACCAGGTTTACGGGTCGCTGCGAGCCGTAGAACCTTGACAGCCCGATGGCCTGTTGGCCCGATGGCCTGACTCCATGCATTCCTTCGACGTCATCATCATCGGCAGCGGCGCGGGCGGCGGCACCATCGCGCGCGAGCTGGCGCCGACCGGCCGGCGCATCCTGATCGTTGAACGCGGCGATTTCGTTCCGCAGGAAGATCAGAACTGGAACCCGGCCGCGGTCTGGAAGGATCTTCGTTACCGCACCACCGAGACGTGGCTGGACGAAAGCGGCCAGCCGTTCGTGCCCTACACGCACTATTGCGTCGGCGGGAACACCAAATTCTGGGGCGCGGTGATGTACCGCCTGCGGCCGGACGATTTCAAGGAGACCCAACACCTGGACGGCACGTCGCCGGCGTGGCCGATCGACTACGACACCCTGGCGCCGTTCTACGACCGCGCCGAACGGATGTACGACGTCCACGGGCAAGCCGGGGTCGACAAGACCGAAGGGCCGCGTGGCCCCTACCCGTTGCCGCCGGTCGCGCACTCAAAGGTCGTCGGCGGCATCGTCGAGCAACTCCGCGCCCAGGGGCTCAATCCGTCGCCGTTGCCACTCGGCCTCCGCGAGAACTGCGTCCTCTGCAATACCTGCAATTCGTTTCCGTGCAAGATTCACGCGAAGAGCGATGCCGAGGTGTGCGCGGTTCGGCCTGCGACGGCGAACGCCAACGTCACGCTGTGGACCAACGCGATCGCGCGGCGGCTGATTACCGATCCGGCCGGCCATCGCATCGAAGCAGTCGAGATCGAGCGAAATCGCCGTCTCGAAAAGGTCTCGGCGCCGCTCGTGATCGTGTCGTGCGGAGCGGTTAATTCAGCGGCGCTGTTCCTGCGATCGGCCAGCGACAAGCATCCACGGGGGCTCGCCAATTCGTCTGGCCTGGTCGGCCGCCGCTACATGGCCCACCTGGCGACGATGATGCAGGGGTTTCATCCGTTCAGGGTGAACGACACCGTGTTCCAGAAGACGGTGGCGATCAACGACTTCTACTGGAAGGGACCGAACTCGTCGTATCCGCTAGGCCAGATCCAATCGCAAGGCCGCACGCATGGCGTGATGGCGCAGACCGTGGCTCCGTCCATTCCGCTGTGGGCGTACGACTCATGGGTCGCAAGGGGCGTGGACTGGCTGGCGATGACCGAGGATCTGCCGCGCCTGGAGAACAGGGTCACGCTCGCCGAAGGCGGACAGATTCGCCTGCAGTACCGCCCGAACAACACGCGCGCGCACGAAGAGCTGGTGAAAGAGACGAAGAAGATCCTGCGGAAGCTGGGGTTCTGGATCGTGATCGGCCACTCGCACAAGTCGAAGAACACGACCCACCAGTGCGGCACGATGGTCTTTGGGACCGATCCCGGAGAATCGGTCCTCGACATTCACTGCAAGACACACGACGTCGACAACCTCTACGTCGTCGATGCGTCGTTCTTCCCGTCATCCGCAGCCGTGAACCCGGGACTGACGATCATCGCCCAGGCCATCCGGGTCGCGGATCACATCAAGGGTAGGCCTATGGGCCAATAGGCCAATAGGCCAATAGGCCAATTCGGCCAATGGGCCAATGGGCCGATAGGCCATTCAGGTCTTCGGAAGCGATCTGAGCAGGCCGGCGAGCATTCGTCCGACTTCAGCGGCCCGCTCCAACAGCTCACGCGTCGTCGTTTCTCCCAGGGCGGTGAGCCGTTGCGCGAGTTCGATTTGAGTTTGAAGCTCTGCGGTCGAGCCGAGGGCAATCTTCACGTGGCGCCGGTAGGCTTGACCACCAACTGCTTTGCCTTCGGCAATGTTTGATGGGACGGAAACGGCTGCGCGACGCATCTGGGAAGTGAGACCGAACCTCTCGGATGCCGGAAACGCCTCGCTGCACGTGTAGACACAAACAGCTAACTCCATCGACTTGCGCCAGACCTCCAAATCCCGAAATGATTGAATCATCGGCAGCCTCCGCCGATGAATGGTGCAAGACGAGATCCTCGATCAATCCCTCGGACCTACTGCCAGCCCCTACTGCTTCTCCACCAACTCGAACACGCAACCCAGTTCGAGCGCGAATCGTCCTCGGCCGGTGGGCACGAGGCGGACTCCACCGTTCTTTTCATCGAGCCGGCGTCTCAGGAGCAGCAGGCGCGTCTCGAGGTTGTCCTTGAAATCCGGTAGACCAAGCGTTTTGTCGAGTCGAAGCTCGCGGTTGGTGAACTCGGCGCGGCCCTCGACCTTGTGCGTCTGCAGCAGCTTCCAGAGGATGCGCGCCGGCAGGCTGCGGATCAAGTACTCGCCGTCGAGCATCAGCACTTCCTGCTCGGCGTAGTACGCGATCTCGCGCTTCTTGCCCCGCGGCTGCAGAGGCGCCGCAACCGGAGCGGGAGCGGGAGGAGCGGGAGTGTCAACTTCCGCTCGGCCTTCGGCTTCGCGCAACTGCATGTTCTGAATGGCAATCGCGAGCGACGAGCCGAGCAGCGCGATGGTGTTCTTGTCCTCTTCGTGAAAGCGGTAGGGCGTCTCGCTCTCGATGCAGAGCACGCCGACGAGTTCGCCGCGAACCACCAGCGGCACGCCGAGCTGGCTCATCGGATTCTCGAGACCGGGCAGCCTCACCGCTTCGTGCGGACGCCAGCCTCTCTCTTCCGCGCGCTTTCTCGCGGCGTTGGCGTACAGCATGCCGCGCATCAATCCAGAGATGCGAATCGGCTGCTGCGCCTCGGCGGCCACGCCGATGATGCCCTCGCCGATCTGAACCTCAGAGCCGATGCCACCCTGCGGGTACCCGCGACTGGCGATGGTCACCAGCGTGTCCGGCCTTTCGCCGGAGAGGAGGATCATCGAGTGGCTGAAACCAAAGAACTCCTTGATGCCGGACAGGATCGACTCGAGCAGGTGATGCAGGTTATTGGCCGCCGTCATGCGTGCCGACAATTCCTGCAGCGCCTTCATCGTGAAGACGACGTCGTGTTGACGACGACCGGGGGCGGCCCAGCGTTCCTTGCGGCCGGCTTCCTCCGGCACCTGCTCGATCGACTCGACGAAGTAGACGTCGGCGGCCTTCAACTTGAAGATCCCCTTGAGGCCCACGTACGACGCGATCGCTTCGATGCGGAGGAACATGCGATCGAAAATCGGTCCCGACGTTTCGGAGCGCTCGAAGCGAAGCCGGAGCGCCCATCCCTGGTTGGTATCGGGATCGATCACGCGCACCATGGCGTACGGGTTCTCCGCGATGTTGCGGCGGGTCTTGTTGAAGAACTGGAACGACAGCGCCACGTGCGTCGGGTCGACATAGTCCACGTGACTCAGGAAGGCGGCGTTCGGGATGCCGTCCTTCGAGCACGTGAAGAACATCGCCGGCAGGATGCCCTGGAAGCACGGCGTCAATTGATCGAGGCTGGGAGTCATGCCAGCACCGCTCCTGCTTCGGGGCCGGGTGTCTGGCTGAAGACCGCGTTGACGCGCAGGGTAATGGCCACACACGGCCACATCGACCAGCTGCTCGTCGAGTTCAAGGCCGCAAGGCCCATCACGTCCAACTCTTTGAGCAATGCCTGCCACTGGCCGAGGACGAACGCTTCCTCGGACGGATCGGCATCGCGCTCCGACACGAACACGCCTTTGACCTGCACGGCGCGGTCATCGATCGGTCGGGTCAGCGACACCGCTGCCTGGCCGTTGTCGCGAAGGTCTTCGAGGACGGTCGGCGTCGCGGCCTTGGGTATGTAGACGACAAGGTGCTGGCCCTGCTCCTCCACCCTGACGGCGGTGACCCGGCAGCCGTTGGGCCGCATCTGGGCGTTCCGGGTCCCGATGTGGATGGCGAGGCCACGCTCCAGGAACTCAGTTAAGGATCGGTCGAGCATCTGAATTTGGGTCCGCGCAAAGCGCAGATAACAAAGGAGTATAGCCGCTTAGGATTTTCTTAAGAAACGTTAGGAACGGTTCAGGAAGCGTTTAGGGTTCGAACACCGTTCAACGCCGTCTCATGGGTCAACGGAGATTGATTCGATGAGACTGAAAGACATTGTTTGGACGACCGCCCTGATCGCCAGCGCCATCCTGCTGACTGCCGTCATTTCAACCGCCAGCCTCGGAGCCGCAGACACCGGTGGTGTCGCGGACCCGGCGGCCGCCGAGCCGGAGGCGAAGGCCAGCAACAAACTGAAGCAAATCGCGCGCGGCAAGTACCTGGTCGACATCATGGGCTGCCATGACTGTCACACCCCGATGAAGATGGGCCCGAAGGGCCCCGAATGGGACATGACCCGCGCGCTCAGCGGGCACCCCGAAGAGCTCGTGATGCCGCCGGCCCCGGCGCTGCCGCCGGGACCCTGGGTCGCCTCAATCGGCGCAACCTTCACCGCGTTCGCATCACCTGCAGGGACCGTGTTCACGCGCAACCTGACGCCGGACAAAGAAACAGGCCTCGGCGACTGGACCGTCGAGGAATTCATCGCGACCATGAAGACGGGCCGCGAGCGCGGCAAGGGCCGTCCCGTGATGCCACCCATGCCGATTCAGAACCTCGCGGCGCTGACCGACTCCGACATCCGCGCGTTGTTCGCGTATCTCCAGTCGCTGCCGCCGATCAAGAACCGCACGCCACAGCCGATCGAGCCGGCGGAGCCTAAGTAGGGATCAGGGATCAGGGATCAGGGGTCAGGGATCAGGGAAGCAGCCATGAAGTTCATCACCACGACCGTTGCAGTTGCGTTGTTCGTCGCCATCAGTCGCGCGACCGCAGGGCAGGACACCGAGGCGCCGGTGGCGCCGCGGCTCCTGTCCCAAACGGGACTCTACGCGGATGCGGTGACCCTGAAGATCGACAAGCGCAACCGCGTCTTCTCGCCGCAGTATCCACTCTGGAGCGATGGCGCCACCAAGCAGCGGTGGGTGCGGCTGCCGGAAGGATCGAAGATCAACATCGCCGACCTGGCGAACTGGGAGCTGCCGGTCGGGACCAAGTTCTGGAAGGAGTTCGCGTTCAACGGCCGCAAGGTCGAGACGCGCTTCCTGTGGCGGACGCGCAAGGATCGCTGGGTGTTCGCATCGTATGCATGGAACGAGGCGCAGACCGACGCCGTGCTTGCCTCCGAAGCGGGCGCCGCGAATATCGTCGAGATCGCCGATGGAAAGCGCCACAGCATCCCGTCGATCACCGAATGCCGCGCCTGCCACGATTCGAACCGAACCGAGACGCTCGGCTTCAACGCGCTGCAGCTTTCTGACGATCGTGATCCGAACGCACTGCACGCCGAGCCGCTGACCGAAGAGATGGTCACCGTGAAAACGCTGATCAACGAGAACGTGGTCACGCCGAGGCGGACCGAGTTGATCTCTGCGCCGCCGCGCATCGACGCGACCTCGCCGATGACGCGGACGGCGCTCGGCTACATGTCCACCAACTGCGGCAGCTGCCATAACAGCAAGGGTTCGATCGCGTCGCTTGGTCTCGACTTGCGCAACACCACGGGAACCGTGGGCCTGGAGGCGGGGGCCGAGTGCAGAGCGATCGCCACGACTGTGGGAAAGCGCGGACACTGGGTCGTGCCCGACGCCGCTGAGCAGTCACGCATCATCAACCCCGGCCATCCGGAGTCCAGCTCGCTCGTCCGCCGCATCAAGTCCCGTCGCCCGCTATCGCAGATGCCGCCAATCGGCACCGTCGTCGCCGATCGCGACGCGGTCGAGTTGATGACGACGTGGATAGCGAATAGCCCAGAAGAATGGAAACGACTCCTGGCCCGATGCGCGCAAGGCAGCTGACCTGACTCGGACGTTGGCCACCGAGGACACAAAGGACTCAGAGCCTTCATAAGTTTTCATACCTAATTGCTCGGCGTCCTCTGTGTCCTCGGTGGCCAACGTACGTTAAGCTCCGCGCCGAGGAGCCTCACATGTTCCAGCTCAAGCGCGACGCAGTCCACATTCTCGTCATCGCACTGATCGCCGGCACGGCCGCCGTTGTTGCACAGCAGCAACAGGCCGCGGAAGCTCCCGCCTCGGCTCGGCCGTTCTACTCGCGTCCCGCCGTCGCCGCTCTCAATGGCGTCGTCACCACCGGACATCCGATCGCGTCATCGGCCGGCTTGCAGATGCTGCTCAAGGGCGGCAACGCGTTCGATGCGGCGGTCGCGGTCGGAGCCATCGCAGGTCTTGGCGAGCCGGAGATGAACGGCATCGGCGGCAACGGCTTCATGACCATCTTCGACAAGAAGACCGGCAAGGTGCACTCCGTCTCGATGGCCGGCGCGGCGCCGAAGGCGTTGAAGCCGTCAGAGATGACGCCGGAGTTACTGAACGCCGGGATGAAGGCCGGCATCGTGCCAGGCAACCTCGGCGGATACCTCTCGCTGCTCGATCGCATGGGAACCATGAGCCTGGCCGAAGTGTTCGCGCCGGCCATTGAGTACGCGGAGAAGGGTTATCCGATCGACCAGATGCTCGCGGGCTCGATCGATCGCGGCAAGAACAATCTCGGCAAGTACCCAAC
>DATMJU010000291.1:0-8761 GCA_035553795.1 Vicinamibacterales bacterium | reverse complement strand
TCTCCGCGGAGTTCGCCCTCCACCAGTCGCTGCCGATCTACGCGGGCGGCCTTGGCGTTCTCGCCGGCGATCACTGCAAGGAAGCCGCCGACCTCGGCCTGCCGTTCGTCGGCATCGGCTTCATGTATCCGCAGGGCTACTTCCGCCAGCGCATGACGCACGACGGCTGGCAGGAAGAGCGCTACGAGAAGATCAGCTGGGCCGACGCCCCCATCGAGGCCGCGATCACTCCGGATGGGCGTCCGTGTATCACCGCGGTCCCGCTCGGCGATCGCACGGTGCTGGCCGCGGTGTGGCGCGTGCGCCTTGGCCGCGTGCGGTTGTTCCTGCTCGACACCGACCTTGCTGAGAACGCGCCGTGGGATCGCGAACTGTCCGCGCGCCTGTATGGCGGCGATCGCGAAACGCGCATCCAACAGGAAGTCATTCTCGGCGTCGGCGGTGTGCGCGCGCTGCGCGCGCTCGGCATCGCGCCGACCGTGTGGCACATGAACGAAGGTCACGCCGCCTTCGTGGCGCTGCAGCGCATTCGCGAAATGGTCGAACAGGGACGCTCGTTCGACGATGCGCTTGAAGAAGTGCGCCGCTCGACGGTCTTCACGACGCACACGCCGGTGCCCGCCGGGCACGATGCGTTCCCGTTCCATCTCGTCGAGAAGCATCTCGCCGGCACCTGGGGCGAGATCGGCCAGCATCGCCAGAACTTCCTGGCGCTGGGCGAATACGACAACGGCAGCGGCCCGCAGTACAACATGACGGCGCTGGCGTTGCGCACCTCATCGTTCGTCAACGGCGTCAGCGCTCTGCACGGTGAGGTCACGCGATCGATGTGGCGGCCGATGTGGCCCGACACGCCGGCGGATCAGCTGCCGGTGCGCAGCATCACCAACGGTGTGCACGTGCCGACCTGGCTGGCGAGTGAAGCCCTGGAGATGCTGAACCATCACTTTGGTCCGGGATGGCTCGACCGGGTGGACGATCCCGAGCTGTGGGAGCGCCTCAACGACATTCCGGACTCCGAGATCTGGGCAATGCGCAAGGCGCTCCGCCAGGATCTGTTCTCGTTCATTCGCGAGCGCATGCGCGCGCGATTCTCACAGGAACACGTCGCGCAAAGCCGCATCGTGTCCGCGGGCGCGATGCTCGATCCGGATGCGCTGACGCTCGGCTACGCGCGCCGCTTCACGGCTTACAAGCGCCCGGAACTGATCTTCCACGACCCGGATCGCCTGGCACGCATCCTCACCGATCTCGATCGGCCGGTGCAGATCGTCTTTGCAGGCAAGGCGCACCCTGCCGACGAACCGGCCAAGCACAATCTTCAGCACGTGTTCAGGCATGCGCTCGATCCGCGATTCGCCGGCCGGCTGGCGTTCGTGGACGACTACGACATGCACGTCGCGCATTACCTGGTGCAGGGCTGCGACGTGTGGCTGAACAATCCGCGCAAGCCGCTCGAGGCCAGCGGCACCAGCGGCATGAAGGCGTCGTTGAACGGCGTGCCGCACCTGAGCATCGGCGACGGCTGGTGGGCGGAAGGATTCAACGGCCGCAACGGCTGGCTGATTGAAAGCCACGCCAATCCGGACGATCACGCCGCGGTGGACGCGGCCGACGCCAACGCGCTCTATGAATTGCTGGAACAGGAAGTCGTGCCGGCCTTCTACGACCGCGATGCGCGCGGACTGCCGCGGAAGTGGATCGCGATCGTCCGCGAGGCGATGCGCTCCAACGTGCCGCGCTTCTCGACGCGCCGCATGGTCAAGCAGTACGTGACCGAGATGTACGGGCCGGCGTCGCGCTCGTCGGTTACTTCGCCAACCGGCTGACGCTCGCCACCGCTTCGTCGTACCACCTGTGCCACGCCTGGAGGATCTCCGGCGTGGCATTGTTCTTCAGCTCGGTCGCGCGCCGGGCTTCCCGCGCAAACTGCATCATGTTCGTCAGCGGCGTCACGTCGGTGTGATCCGCCGAGGCCAGAAACAACGCCGTCGTCCCGACCGTGATCGCCACGTGCTGCATCTCGGTGGCGCTCACCTTGTCGAGCGTGTCGAGGTTGGTGTGGTAGTAGCGGTCGGTGAAGTGCCAGTTGAGCAACGACGGCACGCCCGCGAGCATGAACACCGTGTGATCGCTGCCGCCCTCGTACGGATTGGTGCGCACGACCCACCTGGTGTCACGCGCGCGCCGCAGCGCCACGCCGAGATGCAGGTCATTCAGGAAGCTGCCTTTCACGTTGGCCGGATCGACTTTGCCGGCGCCCCATTCTGAATGCGGATCTGACGGCCGCTCCCAGAGCGCGGACGGGTCCGGCTGCTTTTCGATCAGAAACGTGCCGCCGGTCTTGGCAGTGTCCTGTCCGGTCATGTCGAGTGACAGCATCGTGACGACATCCTTGACGCGGTCCGGATACGTCTTGATCCACTGCTCGCTGCCGCGGATCTCATCCACCCACATGAACGTCAGGGTGCGCGCCGGTTTGGGCAGCGAGCCGTCCTGGATGCCCTGGTGCAGCGCGAGCGCGGCCGCAAGCAACGTCCCGCAGCCGCTCGCGTTGTCATTCGCGCCGGGCTCCTGGACGTGCGCCACGAGCACGACGCGTTGCGCCGGATTCACCTGGCCTGGAATCTCGAGAATGAGGTTGCGATTGGGCTTGCGGTGCCACGTCGACTCAATCTCGACGTGCACGGAGGCCGGGCCCTTCGCAAGCGCGGCCCGCAATTGTCCGGCGGCGCGCGGCGTGGCCTTGAAGCCAAACGCCCGCAGCTTTTCATCGTTCGGAATGCTGCCCCACTGCAGCACGTCCGGAGTGTCCGCCGGACGCGTATACGGCGCAATGTCGGATGAGATCACGCCAGCGGCGCCGCGATTGCGGACGGCTTGCTGAAACACCTGGCCGAGTGAGCCGGTGGCCAGGACGACTGCGCCCTTCACGTCCTTGCCTTCGTACGCCGCGGCTGTCGTGCCGGTTCCCACATCGACCAGCGGCAACGACACGCCGCCAGCAACCGTGCTGTACGAATTGATGGCCAGCGCCACGCGATGCTCGTCGCGCGACAGCACGACCTCGCCGGTCGCGCCGCCAAGGCGCAGCGTGCCCTTGGCGTGTTCCCACCCGCCACCGGCATTCGGGAACTCTTCGAACACCGGGCGCAGGCCCGCGGCGGCCAATCGATCGAAGATCAGCTGCTGCGATTGCTCGAACGCGGGATTGCCGGCCAGCCGCCACAACGGCGCCATGAACGTCGCCACGTCCATCGCAACCCTGGCATCGGTCGTCGCCGACAGGCGCCGGTAGATCGCCTCCGCTCGAGGCGGTAAATGCTGATCGAGTGCAGGCAGGTGAAATTTCTCCTGCGCCTGAACAGAACTGCCGGCAATGGCGATGGCGCTCATCGCACCTACGCACCATCGCACCCACGCCCCCCGCACCTTGGCTCCCATGCACCTTGCAGTACAATTGAGCGATGTCCCGCAAGTCAATCGGTAACAAGAAGGGCTGCGCCTTGTGCGGCGCGAAGGAAGTCTCGGAGCCGCGCGGCGAGGAACGCTACTGCCGCGAGTGCTGGGACAAGAAGATCGCGGTCGAGGAAATTGTTGCGCGCGACTTCGCGCTCAAACGCTATATCCGCGCCCACAGCGCGGAGAAATACCTCGTCTATCACTCGACCCAGAAGCGCCCGGTCGGCCAGATCATCGTCGTCGACGACGGCTACGACCTGTTCCTGACCATGACGCTCTACCCGAATTTCTCGTGGGACGACCCGGCCTACAGCCTCGAGGGCGATCCCGAGGGCCGGACGTTCGCGGAACTGCTGGTTGACGTCGTCGCCACCGAAGTGATCGAGCCCTGGGGCGGCGGAAAGTGGCATTTGGAAGTGTTCCGGTCCACGGCGGCGGAGCCTGAGGACTGGAACGGTGAAATGTGAAATAATCCAGCGCGTGGAGGATTCTCGTATGAAATTGTTTCAGCGGACTGTGGCCCTGGCTGCGGCCATCGGCTTTCTGTTCGCCCCGGCGGCAATTGCGCAGACGCCTGCGCCTGCGGCACCGGCTGCTCCCCGAAAACTGATCTCGCCGTATCGCGGTGATGGCACGGTGGACTACACCAAACCGGTCACCAAGCGTGCCGGCGCCAACATCGTCACGGCTCTCACGGTTCAGAACACCTCGCCGGGCCCGCTGGCCGGCTTCCGCATTGAAGAGAGCTGGGCGGACAAGGGCGGCAACCTGGCCGGTGGCGAAATCTACCGTCATCCGCGTCCGCTGATGCCCGGCGAAATCATCCAGGTCACGTTGACGACGCCGTTCAACACCCGGATGCAGAGCAACAGCCTGCTGTTCGTTCACGCCAACGGCAGCATCAAGGCGAAGGCCGTGCCGAAGATCGAAGCGCCGAAGACGCACTAAGAAGTTGTGAGGTCCTAAGGTCTTGAGGTCTTAGGGCTACGAATTCAGAGGCTGGCGATCTTCACTGCAAGGTCGCCGGCCACTGGAACCCGCCAGGTTTCACCGCGCCAGGTTTTCAACAGCAAAAACAACCAGAGCAAGACCGCCGCGAACCAGATCGCGTTGCCGACGGCCTGCAGCAGCTGAAAGGTTGGCGCGGCCACGAAGAACGCGACCGCGCTGGCTCCCCCACACAGGAACAGCGCGACGGAGATCACGCCGAAGACGATCAGTGACTGCGCGGCGTGAAAACGCACGTTGGCGTGGCGCCGCTCCGCGAACAGGAACACCAAGCCGGTGACCCACCACCCGGCGTAGCACAGGATGGCCGACAGCCGCGCGTCGACGCCGGTGCTCGTCTCGTTCATTTCTCGACCTTCTCGAAACGAATCTCGCCGGCGAAGCGCGGGATAGCCACGGCGTGCATCGGGCTGGTGATCACCTGCGCGGAGATCTCGCCACGATCCGGGCGGCGCTCGGTCCAGTAGACCGTCAGCACGCCGCCCGCTTCCTGCGTGCGCACGAACTCTACGGAGAATCCCGCGGACATGCGCGAGCCGAGAAACACCGCGACGACCGTGCGCGAGCCGAAATCAACGGCCGGCACCTCCGCGGGCGAGTGCTGGCGCCAGAGCGTCATCCACTCGGCGGCGGTGCGCACCACCACCTGCCGCGGCGTATCGATCTGGCTCATCGTGCCGCGTGCCACCGTCTGGAATGGCGCGTCAGGAACCGCCTGCATCGCCAACGAGACGATCAGGGCGAGTGCGGTCATTGTCCCGCCACTCTGAAGATGATCTCCCGCGACGTGGTCGGCCGATCGTTGATGCGCATCGTGGCATCAACCCGCAGGACGTAGAGGCCAGGCGCGAGAGATTTGAGCGGGATGCGCGCCTCGAAGCCGAATCCGCCGGCAGACCCCTTGAGGTCGGCGCTGTCGCGTTCTTCGCGCGTCGAATACACCGTGGTGCCGCCTTCGGCTTTCACCGTCGCGTTGATCTCGACCTTGTGCGATTCCGTGACGTTGTCGTAAATCTCCGCAAACAACGCCAGTTCGTCAGCGGCGGCAAACTCGCGATAGGTGGTGAGCGGGCCCGGCAGCAGCTTCTCGAGCGGATCCTTCGGACGAATGGTCGGCGCCACGCCGCTCATCGCGGACGTCAACGCGATGTCGCTCATGGTCAGCTTGCTGTTGGCGAACTCCGGCACTTCGACGTCGAACATCACGGAGCCGGCCTTGCGCGTGTTGGCCTCCCGGACGGCGACGCGGAGGTTGTAGCGCCCCGGCGCGAGGTCGATCGAATTGATCACGCGGAAGCCGGTCGCCGTGACGCGCTTGGCGGTGTCAGGCTTCATGTTCAAGTTGACGGTGTTGCGTGGCGTCGAGAAGGACTTGCCCTTGTCGTCGGTTGCGATGCCAAGCACCTCGATGTCGTTCTTGAACATGCCTTCGGATTCAGCGAACGGCAGCGTGCTGCCGAGGATGAGCGTGGAGATCACGACCGAACCCAGCGGCTGCTTGCCCTTGACCGTGGGTCCCTTGAACACGCTCGCCGTGACCGAGAGCGGCAACCCGGCGAGCGGGAGCGGGCTCTCCATCGCGTCGCGCAATTCAGGCGTCGGGCCGTCCTTGGCCGTGGTCTTCGTCTCCGGCGCGCGGCCGCGCGGCGCCACGTAACCTTTGCGCGAACGGATCACGTATCCGGGCTTGTCCGGCAACCTGACTTCGATCTTGCGGAAGCGGCCATCGCGGCGATCGTTTGACGAGTAATAGCCCATCACGTAGTACGAGCTGTTGTCGTCGACAATGCGCTGGAACGCGCTGGCGAAATCGTTGCGGTTCACCACGGCGAAGCCGCCCGTCTCTTCGCTCATGACCCGCAGGCTGTCCTGCCCGAGGCGCACCTCGTTGAAGATCGAGCCCATTCCGAGCCCGCTCGACGTGTCGTCCGGGAACGACTGGATGGCGGCGAGATCCTCGAACTCGGCGCCGAGACCGCGCGGATCCACCGCGTAAATCGCCATGTTGGCGCGAGTCGCCGCGGCAATCATCTCGCGCGTCGCGTCCATGACGGTCTGTGCCTCGGTGATCTGGTCGCTCATCACCTGGTTGACGTCGTAGTCGATGCCCTCACCGAACATGACCAGGGCCTTGCGGCGTCCCCGGATGTTGCCCAGGTAATTGGCGAGGTTGCGGATCGAATCGAGCGTGTTGCGCGCCTGGAAGCCGCGTTCCTTGTCGTCCATGTCTGCGGCCGGGTCGCCAGCAAACGGCGTCCCCGCGCGCCGCTGCACGTCGTCGATCATGTTCATCGTCGATGACCGCAGCTTGCGGCCCATGAACTTGTCCACCGCGCGGAGCAGCCGCGCCTGGCTGGTCGTGAACTCCTGGCCGGCATCGGTGCGGCCGCTGGTGTGCACTACGGCGGCGATGTCGTTGGCGCCGACGTAGCGCTCGATGAACTGACGGGCCGCGAGCTTGATGCGCTGCGAGCGCAGCGGCGCGGTGTGCAGGTCGTCGAGGACGATGACGTAGATGCGGCCGTCGGCGGCCTCGAGATTGGTGCGCACGTCGCGCTCGACCGGCTTCGAGGCGAACAGCGGGCGCTCGACGCGTTCGAGCGGAATGTTCACCAGCGAAAAGGCCGTGACCTTCTGCGGCTTGCCATCCTCGAAGACCTGGAAGTCGGCGGCCTGCAGTCCGGAGATGAACTTGCCGTCGCGATCGAGCACGCGTGCATCGACCTCGACGTAATTCACTTCCGCGCGGAACGTCACCGGCGGTTGCTGAGGCGGCTGCGGCGGCGCCTGGCCCTGGCCGCTGACGCCCTGGACTGCAAGGGCCATCACGGCCGCACCGCACACAAAGAGTTTCTTCGTCATAACAAGAATTCCAAAAATGGCGCTGGCTGACTGCCTGTTGGCCTATTGGCCTGACTGCCTGTTGGCCTGATTATAGGACGCCGAACGCGTGAGCATGGTTCGTCCGCCGGTATAATCCTGAGAATATGTCCCTAGATATTGGAGCCGTCCAGGCTGCGCTCACAGCGGATGGCCTCGACGCGTGGCTCCTCTATGATTTTCACGGGTCGAATCCCGTGTCGTATCGACTCGCAGGCATGGGCGGCGCCGGACACCTGGCCACTCGCCGCTGGTATTACCTGATTCCGCGTTCCGGCGAGCCGCTCGCGCTGGTGCACGCGATCGAGCGCCACAATCTCGATCACCTCCCCGGTTCGAAGATCGTCTACGCGGGGCGCGAACAATTGCAGGCGGGGCTCACCACGATCCTCAAGGGCCGCAAGCGCGTCGCGATGGAGTACTCGCCGAACTGCGCGATCCCCTACGTCTCGCGCGTTGACGCGGGGACGATCGAGCTGGTGCGCAGCATCGGCGTCGAGGTGATCTCGTCGGGCGATCTGATCCAGCAGTTCGAGGCGCGCTGGAGCGATGCGGCGATTGAGACGCACCGCATCGCGTCGGAGAAGCTTTACCGGATCAAGGATCAGGCGTTCGAGGAAGTCGCGCGGCGTCTTCGCGACGGCGTTCCGACGACCGAGTACGACATCCAGCAGAAGATGGTCGGCTGGTTCCGCGACGAGGGCCTGGTGGCCGATTCCGCGCCGTGCGTATCAGCGCAGGAAAACGCCGGCAATCCCCATTACCTCGCCACGGCCGCCGAGCACCGCATCATCCACAAGGACGAACTCGTGCTGCTCGACCTGTGGGGCAAGTTGAATCAGCCCGCATCGGTTTACGCCGACATCACGTGGATTGGTTTCACCGGTCCGAAAGTGCCGGAGAAGATGGTCAACGCGTTCGCCGCGATCTGCGGTGCGCGCGACGCGGCCGTTGACACGGTTCAGTCCGCCGTTCGCGCCGGTCGGGACGTGCGCGGCTTCGAGGCCGACCGCGCCGCCCGCAAGGTGATGATCGACGCCGGCTACGAGGACGCCATCCTCCATCGGACGGGCCACAGCCTGGGCGAAAATGTCCACGGCAACGGCGCACACCTGGATGATTACGAGACGCACGATGAGCGGCGCCTGATCCCCGGCTGCGGGTTCACCATCGAACCTGGGCTGTATTTCAAGGATTTTGGCGTCCGGACCGAGATCAATATGGTCTGGGCGGCCGACGGACCAGAAGTGACTGGACCTCGTCAAAAGGCTATCCTGAGCTTGCTGTAGGCTGCGTGAACGCTGCGGGCGTAGGGCGAAAGTTGGAGGAAGCATGTCGACCGGATTGAGAAAGACCACGCTGTTCTATTCGTTCCTGATCATGGTCGCCTCGCTGGCGGTCGGTATGGTGC
>DATMJU010000290.1:0-4761 GCA_035553795.1 Vicinamibacterales bacterium | reverse complement strand
GCCGCGTCCGGAGAGGCGGCGCGAGGAGCGTTGCGCGCGCAGTCCTTCGTCGAGGCGATGCATCCACAACAGCTCGCCGGTCCGCGCATCCAGGGCGACGGCGTTGCGATGCTCGCCGGCGGTGGAGTAGAGGACGCCGTTGATCATCAACGGCGTGGCCTGCAGGTTGAAGTCGGGGCGCGAGCCAAGGCTCGTGGTGTTGAAGCGCCAGGCGACCTGCAACTGGCTGAAGTTGCCGGCGTGGATCTGATCCAGCGGCGCGTAGCGGGTGACGCCGAGATCGCCGCCCCACGTTCGCCATTCGCCGTTGGTCGTGCCTTGCTGCGCCGCGGTCGTCGCCGACGCCAGCAGTAGAAGAATGAGGACGCGCCGAATAAGGCCTCCTGACCGGGCTACTCTAGCACCCATGCGTTGCCGATCGCAGCGTCTGCTGCGGCGGGTGAGGTAGCATTCTGTAGTGAGTTCACCGGCGCCGAACCGGGCGCGTCTCCTCAACATTCTCTTCGCCGCCATTGGCCTGGTCCTGCTGGTCTATACCGTGCAGCGCGTCGGTGGCTGGAGTTCCATCGTTGAGGGCGTGTCGGACATCGGCTGGTGGTTCGTGCCCGTGGTTGCGCTGGGCGCGTTTCGCATGGTGTGCCGGACGCGCGCGTGGATGGTGTGCGCAAGCGATCCGCAACTGCGTTTCGCCGACGCGTTCGGCGCGTGGATCGTCTCGGACGCGATGGGGAACCTCACGCCGCTTGGCCTCCTCGCCAGCGAACCGACCAAGATCCTGATGATCCGATCGCGGATCTCGACCGTCACGAGCATCGCCTCGGTGACGATCGAGAACGCGTTCTACACGGCGTCGGTCCTGATCGTGCTGCTGTCAGGCACCTGGCTGTTCCTGCAGCGCGCCAACGTGCCGGCCGGACTCGAGCAGATCTCCGAAGCCATCATCGTCGTGGTGGCGATCCTCGCGGTGGTGGGCATCTGGGTGGTGCGCGCCAGGCCGGCCGTCATCTCGAAGCTTGCGCCGCTGGTCTCGAAACTGACCGGCAAGGCGGATGCGCCCGCGGAGGCGATCCGTGACGTCGAGTCGCGCATCTATGCCGTGCCGCAGTGGCCGATGGGCCGGCTGCTGCACGTCGCGTCCTGGGAGGTCATGTTTCACGTCGCGGCGGTTGCAGAGGTGTTCCTGATCCTCAGGCTGCTGGTCCCCGACATCACCGTCGCCGAGGCGTTCCTGCTCGAAAGCGCGGGGCGATTCGTCACCGTGGCCTTTAAGTTCGTCCCGTACCGCCTCGGGATTGATGAGATCGGCTCGGGCGCGGTGGCGACCGCCCTTGGCCTGCCACCGGCGGTGGGGGTCACCCTTGCCCTGGTCCGCCGCATCCGCATCCTCATCCTCAACGCCGCCGCCCTCCTCAGGCTCGTGCGCTAGAATTACCAAGCTCGTCGCATTTCCTGGAGATTTCACGATGAAAGTGTCGAAACTTGTCTTGTCGCTCGGCTTCGCCGGCGCTGTATCCCTCATGGTGTTGCCGTCACTGACGGCCCAGCAGCCCGCGACCGTCGATCCCTCCCTTTACAACGGCATGCGCTGGCGAAGCGTTGGCCCCGCGCGCGGCGGACGATCGCTCGCCGTCGGCGGCAGCGATGCGCGCCCGCTTGAATACTGGTTCGGCACCACCGGCGGCGGCGCGTGGAAGACGACGGACGGCGGCTCGAACTGGACGCCGATGACCGACGGCAAGATCAGCACCTCATCGATCGGCTCGCTGGCCGTCTGCCAGTCGAATCCGGATGTCGTCTACATTGGCGGCGGCGAAACGCAGCTGCGCGGCAACATCATCCAGGGCAACGGTGTATTCAAGACCACCGACGGCGGCACCAAGTGGGATCACCTGTCCGACCTGCGCGAGTCGCAGGCGATCGCGCGCTTGCGCATTCATCCCACCAATTGCGACGTCGCGTACGCCGCGGTGCTCGGGCAGGTCTACAACGAGCATCCGCAGCGCGGCATCTTCAAGACCACTGACGGCGGCAAGACCTGGCGCCGAACGCTGTTCCGGGACGAGAAGACCGGCGGCGTCGACCTCTCGATCGATCCGAAGAACCCGAACGTGATCTTCGCGGCGTTGTGGGAAGCCAACCGCACGCCGTGGAGCATGTCGAGCGGCGGTCCCGGCAGCGGATTGTTCAAGTCCACGGACGGGGGAGACACGTGGGCCGAGATCACCAAGAACCCCGGGCTGCCCACCGGCCTGTGGGGCAAGGTCGGCGTCTCGGTGTCACCGGTTGACGGCAACCGCGTCTACACCCTGATCGAAAACGAAGCGGCCGGCGGTCTCTACGTGTCGGACGACGCCGGCGCGTCGTGGAAGCTGATCAACGACAACCGCAACATGCGGCAGCGCGCGTTCTACTACACGCGCCTCAACGCCGACCCGGTTGAAAAGGACACGGTCTACGTCCTCAACGTGCAGTTCTTCCGCTCGACCGACGGCGGCAAGACCGTGACCAACATCCCGGTGCCGCACAGCGACAACCACGACCTGTGGATCTCGCCGACCGACAACAAGCGCATGGTGCAGGCCAATGACGGCGGCGCCAACGTCAGCGTCAACCGCGCGGCCACGTGGACCGGGCAGGACTATCCGACCGGCCAGTTCTACAACGTGTTCACCACCAAGCACGTGCCGTATCACATCTGCGGCGCGCAGCAGGACAACAGCACCGCGTGCGTTGGCAGCCAGGCCAACCCCGGAGCAGGCGAGGGCAGCCTGCCGCCGATCTTCTACGCCGTCGGCGGCGGCGAAAGCGGTTACATCGCGCCGGACCCGCGCGATCTCAACGTCTTCTTCGCCGGCAGCTACGGCGGCTATTTGAGCCGCCTCGATCGTGAAACCGGTCAGCAGCGCTCGATCAACATCTATCCGAACAACCCGATGGGCTATTCCTCGATCGACATCAAGGAGCGCTTCCAGTGGACGTTCCCGATCGTGTTCTCGCCGATCGATTCCAACGTGCTCTACGCCACCTCGCAGCACGTGTGGCGCACCACCAACGACGGCCAGAGCTGGCAGCGCATCAGCCCGAACCTGGCGCGGTCGGATCCGAAAACGATGCAGGCATCGGGCGGACCGATCACCAAGGACCAGACCGGCGTGGAAACCTACGCGGTCGTCTTCACGCTCGCGCCGTCCAGGCAGGACATCAACACCATCTGGGCCGGTTCCGATGACGGCTGGGTGCATGTGACCCGTGACGGCGGCAAGAACTGGGAACGCGTCACGCCGCCGGATCTGCCCGAGTTCGCGCGCATCAGCCTGATCGAGGCGTCCCCGCACCAGAACGGCGTGGCCTACCTCGCCGCCAATCGCTACCAGATGGGCGATCGCAAGCCGTACGTCTACAAGACCGCGGACTTCGGCAAGACCTGGCAGAAGATCGTCACCGGCATTCCCGACACCGACTTCCCGCGCGTGATTCGCGAAGACACCAAGCGCCGCGGGTTGCTGTATGTCGGCACCGAGCACGGCATCTACGTCTCGTTCAACGACGGTGCGTCATGGCAGTCCCTGCAGCTCAACCTGCCGGTCACGCCGGTGCACGGCATCATCTCGGAAGAACGCGACCTGGTGATCGGCACGCACGGCCGCGGCTTCTACGTGCTCGACAACATCGGTGTGCTGCGCCAGGCGACTCCCGAACTCACCAACAACGCGCTGTTCGTGTTCGAGCCGATCAACCCGATGCGCGGCCGCGATCGCAACATCACCTTCGACTACTTCCTGAACAAGGAAGCGAGCGAGGTGAAGATCGACTTCCTGGACGCCTCCGGCACCGTGCTGCGATCGTTCAGCGGCACCCCGAAGGCCGAGACGCCGGCCCCGGCGCCTGGTGACGGCGGCTTCTTCGGCGGCGGCCCGCCCCGCGTGCCGACCGCGCGCGGCATCAACCGCTTCACGTGGGACATGCGTTACGAAGGCGCCACCGTGTTCCCGGGCATGATCATGTGGGCCGCCCAGCCCGGACGCGGCCCGGCCGCGCCGACCGGCAAGTACACCGTCCGCATCACCGCCAACGGCGAGACCAAGACGCGCGACTTCAACGTGACGATCGATCCGCGCCTCGCCGCCGACGGCATCACCGAAGCCGACCTGATGGAGCAGTTCAAGCTGTCGATGCGCGTCCGTGACAAGGTCAGCGAGGCGAACCAGGCGGTGATCGACATTCGCGCCCTGCGCCAGCAGATCAACGATCGGCTGCAGAAGGTGTCGGCGCGCCGCAAGAACGAGATCCAGAAGCTGGCCGACGCGGTGATGGTGCCGCTGACGGCGGTCGAGGAAGAGGCGTACCAGGTCCGCAACCGCAGCGGCCAGGACCCGCTCAACTACCCGATCAAGTTGAACAACAAGATCGCGGCGCTGGCCGGCGTCATTGAAAGCGCCGACAACAAGCCGACCGATCAAAGCGTCGAGGTGTTCAACGAGCTCTCGGCCCAGCTCGATGCGCAGATTCAGAGGATGAACGACACGCTGAAGAAGCAGTTGCCGTTGCTGAACGGCGCGCTGAAGCGCGAGCGGCTGGACCCGGTCGATCCGAAGGCCAAGCCCGCGCCCCCGGCGCCCGAGAAGAAATAGCCGCGCCTCATTCCCCGGATCCCACGGTGCGGCTGCACCGCGGGATCCGGCAAGCACCGTGGGATACAATGTCCTGATGCGCATTGCCCGGAGATTCGTCCTGAGTGGGCGTGTTCAGGGTGTGGGCTTT
>DATMJU010000289.1:0-4623 GCA_035553795.1 Vicinamibacterales bacterium | reverse complement strand
CATCTTCTCGAGGATGATCGGCTTCTTCTCGTCGCAGAGGGTGTCGCCGGTGGTCACCGACTTCAGGCCGACCGCGGCGGCGATGTCGCCGGCGTTGACTTCCTTGATTTCCTCGCGCTTGTTCGCGTGCATCTTCAGCAGGCGGCCAATGCGCTCGGTCTTGCCCTTGGTGGAGTTGATCACCGAGGAGCCCGAGGTCAGCGTGCCCGAGTAGACGCGGAAGAACGTCAACTGGCCGACGAACGGGTCGGTCATGATCTTGAACGCCAGGGCCGAGAACGGCTCCTTGTCGTCGGCCGAGCGCTCGATCTTCGCCTCGTCCTTCGATTCCGGATCGGTGCCGGTGACGGGAGGAATGTCCAGCGGCGACGGCAGGTAGTCGACAACGGCGTCGAGCATCGGCTGCACGCCCTTGTTCTTGAACGCGGTGCCGCAAATCACGGGCACGAACGGCGCTTCTTCGGTGCGGACCGACTCGATGCAGCGCTTGCGCAGGCCGGCCTTGAGCTCGGCTTCGGAAATCGCCTCGCCGCCGAGGTACTTCTCGAGCAGCTTGTCGTCGGCCTCGCTGACCTTTTCAACCAGCTTCTCGTGATAGACCTTCGCCTCTTCGAGCATGTCGGCGGGAATGTCGATCACGTCGTAATCGGCGCCCATGGTCTCGTCCTTGTAGACGAGGGCCTTCATGCGAACCAGGTCGACGACACCCTTGAACTTGTCTTCAGCGCCGATCGGCAGCTGAATCGCGACGGCGTTGCCCTGCAGCTTGCTGCCAATCTGCGACAGCGTCTCCTTGAAGTCCGCGCCGATGCGGTCCATCTTGTTGACGAAGCAGATGCGCGGCACGCGGTACTTGTCGGCCTGGCGCCACACCGTCTCCGACTGCGGCTCCACACCCGACACGGCGTCGAACACGGCCACCGCGCCATCGAGGACGCGCAGCGAGCGCTCGACTTCGACGGTGAAGTCGACGTGGCCCGGCGTGTCGATGATGTTGATGCGGTGCTCTTTCCAGAAACAGGTCGTCGCCGCGGACGTGATGGTGATGCCGCGCTCCTGCTCCTGCTCCATCCAGTCCATGACGGCGGTGCCTTCGTGCACTTCACCGATCTTGTACGTGATGCCGGTGTAGAACAGGATGCGTTCGGTCGTCGTGGTCTTACCGGCATCGATGTGGGCCATGATGCCGATATTCCGCGTGCGTTCGAGTGGTGCAGATCTCGCCATTTGCGCTTTTTGCTTTCGCCGAAAACTCTTAACTGATTCCTATTGGCCTATTGGCCTATTGGCCTATAGGCCCATGGGCCTATGCTTACCAACGGTAGTGAGCAAACGCCTTGTTCGCTTCCGCCATGCGGTGCACGTCTTCACGCTTCTTGACGGCGCCGCCGCGGAGGTTGGCCGCGTCGAGCAGCTCGTTGGCGAGCTTTTCTTCCATCGTCTTGCCATCGCCACGGGCGCGGGCAAAGCCAACCAGCCAGCGGATGCTGAGCGACAGGCGGCGGGTCGGGTTCACTTCGATCGGCACCTGGTAGTTCGAACCGCCAACGCGACGCGACTTCACCTCAAGGGCGGGCTTCACGTTGTCGAGGGCCTTCTTGAAGACCTTCAGCGGATCGTCACCCGAACGCTCCTTGATCAGCTCAAAGCTCTGATACAGGATGCGCTCCGCGGTCGACCGCTTGCCGGCGCTCATGATGGTGTTGATGAACTTGGTCACCAGCGGGCTCTGGTAGAGCGCGTCCGGCACCTGTTCACGCTTCGCAATTTCTCGTCTACGTGGCATGGCTTACCTGCTTAGCTCTTCGGGCGCTTGGCGCCGTACTTCGAACGACCCTGCTTGCGGCCCTGGACGCCGACGGCGTCGAGCGTGCCGCGGACGACGTGGTAACGCACGCCCGGCAGATCCTTCACGCGGCCGCCGCGGATAAGCACCAGCGAGTGCTCCTGCAGGTTGTGGCCGACGCCGGGGATGTAGGTCGTGACTTCGATCTTGTTGGTCAGGCGGACACGCGCCACCTTGCGAAGCGCCGAGTTCGGCTTCTTCGGGGTCTGCGTGAACACGCGCACACAGACGCCGCGCTTTTGCGGGCTGTTCTGCAGCGCAGGTGACTTGGTCTTCCACTCGACCTTTTCGCGTCCTTTACGGACCAGCTGACTAATCGTCGGCACGAGCACTCCATCGCACTGAAAGCGGACGTCTCCGCCCAGCGCAATAAAACGAAAAAACTCCCACTAACCTCGATACTTTCGAGGCTCGTGGTGCTTAAGGCCTTGAAGCGCTAGTTCCGCTTGGCACCTTGAGCTGTAAAACCCTACTGAATGTGTGTTTTCGGCCTTGGCGGACACATCGTTGTTCCCCTCGACGGGGCGCAACTCAGGCGTGTCACAAGGCGACTGAACCTAGATAGGGTGTCCTAGGCTCACGAGAACCTGACGAATATAGCACGCACAGCAAAAAAAGCGCAAATCGCGTTTGGGCCGGCGATCGCCCCAAGCCGCCGCCATGACCAGGATTTCACACTTCTTCCTTCCTGGTGGACCGGTCAGTGCACGGGCACCGCAGCGGTCTCCCAGGCCCCCTGCGACCAGGATCGCACCGCACTGGTGGCCGGGTGGCCCGTCCTCCCCTTCCACGTCGCCGCACTCCCGGATCGCCACGTCCAGTAAGCGTCGCTCGGCGTCACCGAAACGACCTGAAGATCGTGTGCCAGGTGGTAGAGCATCAGGGCCGAGACGTTATCGCCGAGCGCTTCGAGGACGCCGACATCGATGCCAGCCCCGTCAGTCCGCAACGAAATGACCTGGTTGTACGGCAAACCTTCAGCGACGTTCAACGGCGACGGCGGAAACACCATGTATTTCAACGGCTTGCCCTGCGGGCAGTCGAGACAGGCGTAGCGCGTGTCGCTTCCGTGCGGCGCAGTCGAGGGTTCGGCCTTCGGATCCAACAGGGCCATGCTTGCCGAGCCATACGCGTTGTTCACACCGGCTGCCAGGAGATACGGCGCGCCCTCGCGAGACTGCACCTCTAACGAACGGATCAACCCCGGCTGCGCGTAACGCACGGACGCCGCCCCGCGGCCGTCGATGCGCACCACCACCGAGGGCCACCACTGCTTGCTCTCGAGAGCAACCCAAAGGCCGCGGTCCGCCGCCACCGGAAGGAGATCCCAGAATCGCCAGGGCCCCGCAAATTCACGTTGCGTGAACTTCATCGTGAACTGGGGCGTGTAGGAGTAGCGAAGTGTGCCGTCAAGGGAGAAGCAGTAGAGGGTCTCGAGACCGTCCTCGCCGTTCCGCGGGTGGCCAACGATGGCGACGATTTCGTCGATGCCGTCACCATCAGCGTCCATCCGCTCCCACCACGAGGATTCCAATTCGTATCGGAAACGCGTGTCCGCGACCTTGGCTGGTGCGGAAAACGCATGCGTCCACAGGATCCGGCCTTGAACATCGGTGGCCACGAGACGGCGCGGCTCGATTGCAAAGTCGACGGGCTCCGGAGCTCCGAAGGTCGGCAGCGCATTTGATGACGCCAAAGCGAGAAGCGCCGCGCAAGCGAACAACGAGAGCACCCCGAGAGTCCAGAACGTCATCGCTTTGCGCGGGTTCAGATCATCGGCGACGGCCGGTGCGGCAGGAGGCAACGGTTGGGGGACGGGCTGCGGCACGTGAACATCGGCGTGTGCTACGTGAACAGCGACCGGCGGTGTGTCAGGCGACGGCTCCACCTCTGGTTCGGTCGTCGGCGGCACTTGCTTCTTGTCCAACCAGCGATCGAGTTCATCGACGAACGCAAATACCGCCTGGCCGCCTTCTATTCTGCGAATGGGGATGCCCATCCGCCGTTCCCAGCGCTGGGCCGTACGGACTTCGACCCCAAGGTGGGAGGCAATTTCGCCCCATGTCTCGAGGCGCGTACGGGTGGTACCGTCTGGAAGGCGGACTGTTCGCATGTGGTTGGGCGGCTCGCGGGAATTGGGGGCCCGCGAATCCTACCTACTAGACGGCCGGGCGCGGCCGAATTCTCACGCCCGTTTGCGCGCCTGTCGCGATGTGACGCCGAGTGTCGTCCGCCAACGGGGTAGCCAAAACACAGCTGGGCGGCCGGATCCAGTCCTATACTCTTTGCCCATGAGACTTCGGGCAATCCTCGTGCTGTTGTTCCTCCCGGTTACTGCCTCCGCGCAAGCGCCTGCGCCGCAGATCGTTGAAGGACCCAATATCAAGGTCCTCACCGGCCTCTATGCGCAGCAGTTTCAGGAAGAAATGAACCTGATGGTCCAGGGCCTGGGCGTCACGTGTAATACGTGCCACGCTCGGGGCAACTTCGCCAGCGAGGAGAAGCCTCTCAAGCTGAAGGCGCGTCAGATGCTCGAGATGACCAAGGCGCTCAACAAGCAGTACTTCCCTGACTACAAGCCGAAGGAAGGCGAATCCGTGCTCGGCCGCATCACTTGCTACACCTGCCACAAAGGTGAGTCGATGCCGAAGACGACCGTCGGAGGACACTGACCCGTGCGCCATGCCCTCGTCGCCATGCTCCTTGCCGCCGTGTCGCTTTCGGCCGCCGGCGCCGCGGATGCGCCGGCGAACCAGGCTGGCAAGAAGCTGCTGTTT
>DATMJU010000288.1:0-2436 GCA_035553795.1 Vicinamibacterales bacterium | reverse complement strand
TTAAGTCGACGACCAGACCGTCGTAGGCGAAGCCTTCGAGGCGCGAACGCGCGTCGGCCGCGTCAAGGGCCTGCGCGACGGCGAATCCCTTGGCTTCAAGGGAATCCGCAATAATTTGACGAAGTTCCGCTTCGTCTTCGACGACCAACACCGTGGGCTGCGAGAGTTGAGACATAGGGGCGCTCGGAAAACCGACCGTACTACGATCGCGCTCTATCGCGATTATTAAAGTTTTTCAAAAACTGCCGATTAGTAATCCGAGCAAAGCAACCAGCATGCCAAGCCCATCCAATCAGCCACTCTTTGAAGTCATGGTGGTGGACGACGACGAAGCCATTCGTGAGCTTATCGTCTCGTATTTCAATGGTTTAGGGATGCTCGTGACCGGCGCGCAGGACGGCCGTGCCGCCATTGCGACCCTCCAGAGGTCATCCGGGCGGTTTGGCCTGGTCGTGACCGACCTCAACCTCCCCGGTGCCGACGGTTTCGCCGTGTTGCAGGCCGCGCGCCACGCAAATCCGCACTGTTACGTAGTCATCGTGACCGGCTACGCCTCCCTTGATTCGGCGATTCACGCGGTGCGGGTCGGCGCCTACGACTACCTCACCAAACCCTTCTCGATGGGCCAGTTAGACGTCGTACTGGCACGCATCACCGATCGCATGTCGCTCCTACGCGGCAATCGCGAACGTCCCGGAGTAAAGGGACAGCTTGGCCTGCCGGCGGCCGACGCGGGCGCCGAACTCGCGGCGATCGACGAGCGCCTGGCGCGTCTCGAAGCCGCGATTGCGCGGATCGAATCAAAGCTCGAGATCGTCGCCGGATCGCCGTTCGCCCGACTCTAGCCTGTCGGCGCGCCGACACCAGGGGTGGATTCAAGATCCGGCGAGAACCGTCGATTTCTCAGCACATCTCCTCCAAGTCCGACACATTCGCCACCAGCTGAGGCGAATGGCACCAGCCTTGCTCAAGGCTGGTGGCGTGAACGACATTTCTGACGGCGCCATACTCGCAGCCCTTCGACGGCAGATGACGCAGGCCGTTGCGCGGCAGACGGCCGCGGCCAGCAACCTCGCGAACATCGACACGCCAAACTACAAGACGCGTGAAGCCTCGTTTGACGACGTGCTGGACGGCGAACTTGGCGCGTCGCTGTCCCTGACCAGCACGGGACATATTGCCGGCGCGGAAGGCAGCGCCTCCGCCGCGATGAAGGAAGTCGACGGCCTGCCGCAGCGCCGCGACGGCAACAACGTGCAGCTCGATCGTGAGCTGCTGGGCATGACCAGCGCCGCGGGCGACTTCAGCAGGGCGCAGACCGCGCTGGCCGCGAAGTTCCGGCTGGTGCGCTACGCGATCAACGAGGGCCGTTAGTCATGTCCCTCGGAGAAGCCATCAAAGCATCCGCGAGCGCGCTCAATGCGCAGCGGGCGCGCATGGAGATCGCGGTCTCGAACCTCGCCAACGCGGAATCCACGCGCGGCGTCGACGGGCAGGCGTATCGGCGGCGCGATGTCGTGCTGGCGTCCGCGCCGGTTGGCGGCTTCGATGCGGCGATGGGCCGCGCCGGCGCGATTGGCGTCGAGGTCGCGCAGATTGTCGAAGACACCGAACCGTTCCAGCGCCGCTTCGAGCCGGCGCATCCCGATGCGGACGCCGAGGGCTTCGTGTCCGTGCCGAACGTGGATGTCCCGGAAGAGATGGTGGACATGCTCGGCGCGGCGCGGGCGTACCAAGCCAACCTCACTGCCATCAACGTGATCCGCGACACCGTGCAGCGGGCGCTGGAGCTCGGGAAGTAAGCCATGCCAATAGAAATTGGTTCCAACGGTTCCATTGGTTCCATAGGTTCCAAGGGGTTTGGTTCTGCCAAGGTTCCGGGTGCGGGTTCTGCGCAGCCGGCGGGCGAGACCTTCGCCGACTCGCTGGCGGGACTGCTGGCCTCAGTGGATGAGACCGCAGGCACCGCCAATGACGCCGTATCCAACATGCTGACCGGCAAGGGCGACGTGCACGAGGCGATGATCGCGCTGCAGCGCGCCGAGACCACCCTGCAGTTGACCGTCCAGGTCCGCAACAAGCTTGTCCAGGCGTATCAAGACGTGATGCGCATGCCCATCTAACCGCCGCCTGACACGCCGTGAACCCCGAGCAGATTCTCGAGCACCTGAAGAAACTGACCGCGACACTGTCGCCGCGGCAGCTGGCCACCATGGCCGCGACCTTCACCGTCGTGGTCGGCCTCATCGTCGGCGCCGCCTACTGGGTGAACGCGCCCTCGTACTCGCTGCTGTATTCCGATCTCGATCCCGAGTCCGCCAACCAGGTGGTCACGCGGTTGAAGAACGCCAAGATTCAGTACGTGCTCGACGATGGCGGCCGCGCGGTACGCGTGCCGGCGGACAAGCTCGACGAACTGCGGCTCGAGATGGCGTC
>DATMJU010000287.1:0-2137 GCA_035553795.1 Vicinamibacterales bacterium | reverse complement strand
GGTGATCGCCTGGCGTTCATCCGGCAGCTTGCGGCGCGCCGGCGCGCGCTGTGCCAGCGCCGCGGCCACGGCGGCCTTGACGGCCTCCGCGGTGGACTCGTTGACGATCACGCCCTTGGCGTCGATCGCCGCCTTCGAGGTGTTGAGCGGCTGCGTGCGCTTGGAACCGTCGCGATAGATCGACACGGCCTTGGCGCCGAGACGCCACGACTCGAGATACGCCTGTTCGATGTCCTCGACGGTCGCGTCCTTCGGCACGTTGACGGTCTTGCTGATCGCGCCCGAAATGAACGGCTGCGTGGCGCCCATCATCTTGATGTGGCCCATGTAGTGGATCGAGCGTTCGCCCTTCATCGCCTTGAAGGCGCAGTCGAACACCGGCAGGTCGCGCTCCAGCAGGTGCGGCGCGCCTTCGATGGTTTCCTGCTCGTCGATGAACTTGATGATGTCGTCGATCTGCGCCGCCGTGTAGCCCAGCTTCCTGAGCGCCATCGGCACCGTCTGGTTGACGATCTTCATCATGCCGCCGCCGACCAGCTTCTTGTACTTGACCAGCGCGATGTCGGGTTCGACGCCGGTGGTGTCGCAGTCCATCATGAAGCCGATGGTGCCGGTCGGCGCGAGCACGGTGGCCTGCGCGTTGCGGTAGCCGAAGTCTTCACCGAGCTCGACGGCATCGTCCCACGCCTGCTTCGCGCCGGCGTAGATGTCGTCCGGCACGTGCTTCTGGTTGATGCCCTTGATCGCGTCGCGGTGCTTGCGCATCACGCGCAGGAACGGCTCGCGGTTGATGTCGTAGCCGGCAAACGGGCCGCCGTGGTCGCGCGCGATGCGCGCCGACTGGGCGTAGGCTTCGCCGGTCATGATCGCGGTCAGGGCGCCGGCATAGTCGCGGCCGGCATCGCTGTCGTAGGGCAGGCCGCGTGACATCAGCAGCGCGCCGAGGTTCGCGTAACCGAGGCCGAGCGGACGGAACGCGTGGCTGTTCTTCTCGATCGCCTTGGTCGGGTAGCTCGAGTTGTCGACCAGGATCTCCTGGGCGGTGATCATCACGCGGCAGGCCGCGCGGTAGGCATCGACGTCGAACTCGCCGTCTTCCCTGAGGAAGGTCATCAGGTTCAGCGACGACAGGTTGCAGGCCGAGTCGTCCAGGAACATGTATTCCGAGCACGGGTTGCTGGCGTTGATGCGGGCCGTGTTCGGGCTGGTGTGCCACTCGTTGACGGTGGTGTCGAACTGCATGCCCGGATCGCCGCACACCCAGGTGCCTTCGGCAATCGCGCGCATCAGGTCGCGGGCGCGATAGGTGTCGACCGGTTCGCCGTTGGTCACGGCCTTGGTCTGCCACACGCCGTCGTCGAGCACGGCGCGCATGAACTCGTCGGTGACGCGCACCGAGTTGTTCGAGTTCTGGAAGAACACCGAGCCGTAGGCGGTGCCGGTGAACGAGCCGTCGTAGCCGGCGTCGATCAGCGCCCAGGCCTTCTTCTCTTCCTCAACCTTGCAGTTGATGAATTCGAGGATGTCCGGGTGCTCGGCGTTGAGGATGACCATTTTCGCGGCGCGGCGCGTCTTGCCGCCCGACTTGATCACGCCCGCGAAGGCATCGAAGCCCTTCATGAACGAGACCGGGCCCGACGCGGTGCCGCCGCCGGCGAGCAGTTCCTTCGACGAACGGATCGCCGACAGGTTGCTGCCGGTGCCCGAGCCGAACTTGAACAGCATGCCTTCGGTCTTGGCCAGCGACAGGATCGAATCCATCGTGTCGTCGACGGAGTTGATGAAGCAGGCCGAGCACTGCGGCGCCTTTTCGAAGCCGCAGTTGAACCACACCGGGCTGTTGAACGCCGCCTTCTGGTGAACGAGCAGGTACTTCAGGTCGTCGCTGAACGCCTGCAACGCGGCGTCCGACGCGAAGTACTTCTGCTTGCGCGCCCAGTCGGTGATCGTGTTGACCACGCGGCCAATGAGCTGCTTCACCGAGCGTTCGCGCTCAGGCGAGCCGACATGTCCCCGGAAATATTTTGAGACAACGATGTTGGTCGCCTGCTGCGACCAGGCTTTCGGGATCTCGACCCCGCGTTGTTCGAAAACAACGGTGCCCTTTTCGTTGCCGATGATGGCGTCGCGCAGATCC
>DATMJU010000286.1:0-2598 GCA_035553795.1 Vicinamibacterales bacterium | reverse complement strand
CGTAAAAGGTCTGTACCGCGTCCCCGCGGCACTCCGACACCTTGGTGTAACCGGTCGTCGAGAGCTCATCGAGCCCGTCCGCGCCGTGCACGACCCATGCGCGCTCGGACCCAAGCAGCGCCAGTGAACGGGCCAGGAGTTCGGTGAGCTCGGGGCGAGGCACCCCGACGATCTGGCGAATGGGTTTCGCCGGATTGGTCAGCGGTCCCAGGAGATTGAAAGCCGTGCGCACGCCGAGATCCTTGCGGGCCTGGGCCGCGTGCTTCATGGCGGGATGGAAAGTCGGCGCGAACAGGAACGCCACGCCGACGTCAACGAGGCACTGCTCGACGATCGACGGCGTCGCGGCAATGTTCACGCCCAACGCCTCGAGGACATCCGCACTGCCGCACTGGCTCGAAACCGATCGGTTGCCGTGCTTGGCGATTCGCATCCCGGCGGCGGCGAGGACGAGCGCGGATGCCGTCGAGATATTGAACGTGCCGGAGCGATCCCCGCCGGTGCCGCAGGTGTCGAACACCGGGCCCGGCGGCGGGGTGATCGCCACCGCATTCGCGCGCATCGTCTTCGCGAGGCCGACCAGTTCAGAGGGCCGCTCCCCTTTCATGCCGAGCCCGACGAGCAGGCCGGCAATCTGCGCGGGTGCTGCTTCGCCCTTCATGATCGTGTCCATCGCCGCGGCGGCTTCCGCGGTCGTGAGGTCTTCCTGGCGGCGAAGTTTTTCGATGAGTCCTGGAAACATGATCACATCTCCAAGAAGTTGCGAAGGATGCGGCGGCCTTCATTGGTCAACACCGATTCCGGGTGAAACTGCACGCCGTGAATCGGCAGCGACTTGTGCCGCAGGCCCATGATCAGCCCGTCTTCCTTGGTGCGGGCCGTGACCTCGAGATCAGCAGGCAGGGTGTTCTCCGCCACCACCAGCGAGTGATAGCGGCCCGCCTGGAATGACTGGCTAAGGCCCGCGAACACCCCCACGCCGGTATGTTCGACCGAGGATGTCTTGCCGTGGATCGGCAGCGGCGCGCGAACCACCTCGCCGCCGAAGGCCATGCCGATCGCCTGGTGCCCAAGGCACACGCCCAGCAGCGGCATGCGCGCGCCAAACTCCTTGATCACCTCGAGCGAGACCCCTGCCTGCTCCGGCCGTCCCGGTCCCGGAGAGATCACGACGCGCGCGTGCGTCAAGGCGCGCAGGTCATTCATCGACGCTTCGTCGTTGCGCCGCACCACGATCTCCGCGCCCAGTTCCCCGAGGTACTGGACGAGGTTGTAGGTAAACGAGTCGTAGTTGTCGATGACGAGGACCATCGCCGTTACAGTCCCGCCTGCGCGAGTTCGAGGGCGCGAATCATCGCGCGTGCCTTGTCTCGCGTCTCTTCGTATTCGGCCGTCGGGTTGGAGTCGGCCACGATACCGGCGCCGGCCTGGATGTAGGCCTTGCCGTCTTCGAGCAGGATCGTGCGAATCGCAATGCAGAAATCCAGGTTGCCGGCGAAGTCGAGGTAACCGACGGCGCCTGCGTAGAGGCCGCGCCGCGTCGGCTCGAGTTCGTTGATGATCTGCATCGCGCGGACCTTTGGCGCACCGGACACGGTGCCCGCCGGGAAGCACGAGACCAGCGCATCGAGGCGATCACGCCCTTCTGCGAGCTGCCCTTCCACGACTGACACGAGGTGCATGACGTGCGAATAGCGTTCGAGCGTCATGAACGTCGGCACGCGGACGGTGCCATAGTCACAGACGCGGCCAATGTCGTTACGCCCGAGGTCGACGAGCATGACGTGCTCGGCCTTCTCCTTTTCGTTGCGCTTCAACTCCTCGCCGAGCCGCACATCTTCCTCTTCTGACTTGCCGCGCGGCCGCGTGCCGGCAATCGGATGCGTGATGGCGTGACGCCCTTCAACGCGCACCAGCATTTCCGGGGACGAGCCGACAATCGAGCGGTCGCCCATGCGGATGAAGAACATGTACGGGGACGGGTTCACGTGGCGGAGCGCGCGATAGACAGTGAAGGCGTCCACGCCGATCTCCGCTTCGAACCGCTGCGACAGGACCACCTGGTAGATGTCGCCGGCCGCGATGTACTCCTTGGCCTTCTTGACGATCGACTCGTAGGTCGCCTGCGGCATGTTCGAAACGAGGTTGACACCGCTGCCGCCTTCCGGCCGCTTGATCGACAGCGCGCGCTCGAGCTCGCGCTCGAGGAACTCGATCTTCGCGCACGCGAACTGGTACAGCGACTTCAAGTCCTCGTCGCCTGAGATACGCGCGTTGGCGATCAGGAGGATCCGATGCTGGACGTGATCGAACGCGAGCACGGTGTCGAACAGCATGAACCCGGCATCGTCCCGGCTGACCGGTTCCTCATTGGCGCGCCTGGTCGATGGCTCGAACCACGCGGCGGTGTCGTAGCCCAGGTAACCCACGGCGCCGCCGGTGAAACGCGGCAGCCCGGGCACGAACGGCGACTGGAAGCTGTTCATCAACTCGCGGAGCGTGTCGACGAACGGCTTCTCGCTGTCGGTCGTGACGCCGGCGCGTTCCATCACCGTCTGCCCCTCGCGGCCGCGAAGAATCAGGAACGGGTCCTTGCCC
>DATMJU010000285.1:0-4289 GCA_035553795.1 Vicinamibacterales bacterium | reverse complement strand
TTCACCACCAGAGCGTCGCCGAACTCACCGGATCTGATGGCCGCAATCGCATCGGCAGCGGTGGTGCAGACCCGGTAACGGGCGGTCGGCACCTTGTGGCGCTCCATGAAGTCCTTGGCGAAGGCCTTGCTGGTTTCGAGCTGCGCGGCCCCCTTGGTCGGTCCAAAAACGGGCCGCCCTTCGGCCTCGAACCGGTCCGCCAGCCCGTTTCCGAGCGGCGCTTCCGGGCCGACCACCGTCAAGTCGATGCGTTCCTGATCGACGAGCCGAATCACGGCGGCGGTGTCCAATATGTCGACCGGGACCGTGGCAACGCCGCGGGCGATGCCGGGATTGCCCGGGGCGCAGACGACGTGGGTGACGCCAGGTTCGTGGGAAAGTTTCCAGGCCAGGGCGTGCTCGCGCGCGCCGGAGCCAAGGACGAGAATTCGCATTGACGCTAAACCCTAGAATTTAAAAGGTTTATTTGCACAGATCGGCGTTCTAGGGATGTGATAGCCTAGCATACTTGGCCCATCACCAATCGGGGTCGCCAGCGGGCGATCGCGGGATTTGGGGATCAGGCAGCCAAAAATCTGACCAGGAAGGGGGTGACTACAAGATGGCCGAAGTGAAACTGCAGGAAGGTGAGTCGATCGAAAGCGCGTTGCGCCGGTTCAAGCGCAAGGTGCAGCAGGAAGACATCATCAAGGACATCAAGAAGCACTCCTTCTACTTGAAGCCGGGCGACAAGCGCCGCGCAAAACAGGCGCTCGCCCGGAAGCGCAATCGCAAGAAGATGCGCCGCGAGACGGAGTAAACGTCAACGCCCGTGGTAAATTACGGGCGCCTAGCGTGCGGAGCGCGCGAAGAGATACTGTAACCAGCCAAGGGCGAAGACCTTGGCTGGTCTTTGTAAGGGATTACCTGCGCAGGGGACCTAGCGAATGGAAATCGTCGAACGCACTGTGAATGATGTGACCGTCCTCGACCTGAAGGGCAAGATGACCCTCGGCGAAGGCGACGAGTTGCTCAAGGACAAGATCAACAGCCTGCTGGCTGCCGGCAAGAAGAAGCTGTTGCTGAATCTCGAGGCTGTTCCTTACATCGACAGCGCGGGTCTCGGCGAAGTTGTTCGCACCTACACCACGGTGAGCAGGCAGGGCGGCAGCCTGAAGCTGCTGAACCTGACCAAGCGCATCGAGGACCTGCTGTCGATCACCAAGCTGTTGACGGTGTTCGACACGTTTGATTCCGAGGCGGAAGCGGTCAAGAGCTACAAGTAAGGCACGTAGTCAGTGGCGACTCGGTCACCGGCGGCGAGCCTGTTCGTATCGCTGCGACCGGATCAGTGGACCAAGAACCTCATTGTTTTTGCCGCACTGATTTTCGCCGTCAAATTGCTCGATCCGGCCGCCTTGGCGAATGCCTCGGCGGCCTTTTTGATTTTTTGCGCGCTGTCCGGCGCGGTGTACCTGATCAACGACGTGTCGGACCGCGAGCAGGATCGGCTGCATCCGATCAAGAAGATGCGGCCAATCGCGGCCGGCGACGTGTCGCCGGGGGCCGCCCTCACGTTCGCAGTGTTGTTGAGCGCGGCCGCGCTGGCGGCATCGTTCGCGCTGCGGCCGGCCTTCGGGGTGGCGGCCGCGGCGTATCTCGTGTTGTTCGTTGTGTATACCCGCTCGCTGAAACACCTCGTCATCCTCGACGTGATGACGATCGCAATCGGCTTCGTGCTGCGAGCGGTGGCGGGAGGCTTGGTGATAGGCGTGCACATCAGCAGCTGGTTGCTGGTCTGCACGATGCTCGGCGCGTTGTTCCTGGGCCTGGCCAAGCGGCGTCACGAAATGACGCTGCTCGCTGAAGGGGCCAAGGGGCACCGCCGCATATTGGAGGAGTACGATCCGTACTTGCTCGATCAGATGATTGGTGTGGTGGCCGCGGCAACGATGGTCGCCTACATCATTTACTGCGCGAGCCCCGAAACGCGCGCGTATTTCGGCACCGAATGGATGGTGCTGACGACGCCGTTTCCGATCTACGGCCTGTTTCGATACATGTACCTGGTCCATCGCAAGGCGGGCGGGGGCAGTCCATCGGACATGCTGATCGGCGATCGGCCGTTGCTGGCGTGCGTGATGCTATGGGGCGTCACCGCAATCGCGATCATCTATCGACCGTTCGGATCGTAAGAATTATTTGGCACGATCCACAGTCGCAATCGTAAAGACTTCGCCGGCGACGGTCCGCAAGGACACGCACGCGGTGATGAACCTGGCCGGCTACCAGGACGTCATCGCGAAGGACGCCGACACGGCGCTCAAGGTCAACATCTCCTGGCATTTCTTCTTCCCCGGCTCATCGACGACGCCGTGGCAGCTCGACGGCGTGATCAACGCCATGAAGAAGGACGGCTACGACCCCAACCTGATCCACGCCTGCCACAACCGCACCGTCGTCATTGACGCGCACCTCGGCGAGGCCGAGAACAAGCAGTTGCCGGTGGTCCAGGCGCACGGGTTGCGCAACATCCACCTCTACGAGGGCGACGAGCCGTGGATCAACGTCCGCGACGCCGTCGGCTCCGCGATCGCCGACAAGTTCCTGTGCCTGAACGACGTCTACCCTGACGGCTTCATGATCCCGAAGCGGTTCATCGGCGAGAACATCCTGCACCTGCCGACGGTCAAGACGCACGTGTTCACCACCACGACGGGCGCGATGAAGAACGCGTTCGGCGGGCTGCTCAACGAGAAGCGCCACTGGACGCACCCGGTCATCCACGAGACGCTCGTTGACCTGCTGATGATCCAGAAGAAGATTCATCGCGGCATCTTCGCGGTGATGGACGGCACGTTTGCCGGTGACGGCCCCGGGCCGCGCTGCATGGTGCCGCACGTCAAGAACGTCATGCTCGCCAGCGCCGACCAGGTGGCCATCGACGCGGTGGCCGCCAAGCTGATGGGCATGGATCCGATGTCGATCAAGTTCATCCGCATGGCCCACGACCTGGGCCTCGGCTGCGGCGATCCGCGCGACATCGAGATCGTCGGCGACGTGGAAGCGGCGAAGGAGAACTGGCACTTCACCGGCCCGTTCAAGAAGATGACCTTCGCGTCCCAGATGCAGCACTACATCTACTGGGGCCCGCTGAAGAAGCCGATCGAGTGGTCGTTGAAGACCGTGCTCGCCCCCTGGGCGTACATGGCCAGCGTGATCTACCACGACAGCATCTGGTACCCGATGAACGCCGAGCGCAACATCCGTCGCGTGCTCGACTCGCCGTGGGGCCGGTTGTTCGAGAACTGGGAAACCCTTACACCGGACGACAACGGATTTCAGGACGTCGGCGAGGCGCCGGCGGCCGTCACGCGTGCAGGGATGCACGCTTTCAAACAATCACTGGGCATCCTCGGCACGTGCATCAAGGAAGCACCCGAGTTTGCCAGCCGGCGGCGGCACCAGGCCGGCCGGCCCTAAAGGATCCTGTCAATGAGCGAGTTCACCATTCGATCGGAATCGGTCGACGTCGAGCAGATCATGAAGCAGATCCGCCAGCGCATCCTCGAAAAGCGCGGGCAGGACTACACGGAAGATCAGATCCGCGAGCTGGCGTCGGTCCGTCTCGAGAAATTCCTGGACCCCAACAACCTCCGCTCGGACCTGCTCGAGCAGTTCCGCAAGAGCCGGCCGGCCGTCGGCACGGAGCCGCAGGCGATCGAGCCGCCGTACGCGCCCGAAGAGGCGGACCCGTTCACCACGCACCGCGGGGCGCTGCGCTTCATGCGCAAGCTGTTCAACCCGCTGCTCAAGTTGATGTTCAACCCGAATCCGATCCTGCACGTGATCCACAAGCAGGCGGAATTCAACACCATGCTGCTCAAGCGCGACGCGCGGCGCAAGATCGAGTTCGAACGGTCGCGCGGTGAATGGAATGCGTTGTATTACGAGGTGCTCCACAACCTCGTGCTCGAAACCACGCGCATGGGCATCGAGGTCCAGAACCTGCGCATGAAGGTCGAGTCGCTGTCGAGCCGCCTGGATTTCAGCGAGCGCCGCGTGCGCGCGCTCGAAGGCGTCGTGCAGTACCGCCCCGAAGTCGTGCGCGGTCATGACCGGGATCGAGATCGGGATCGCGACAGGGATGATGAGCGCTCGAGTGCGCAGGGTGCACAAGGTGCACAAGGTGCGCAGGCTGCGGGCACGCAAGGCGCTGCCGGCGGATTCGAAGGCTTCGTCCCTGGCACGGGACAACCCGCTCAGGGCCCGGCGACGGCCGGTGCCGTCAGCCGGGCCCTGAGCGGGTT
>DATMJU010000284.1:0-2206 GCA_035553795.1 Vicinamibacterales bacterium | reverse complement strand
GGCAAGGGGCGGGGGCTGTGGCTGCCGGTCGATCCAACGTTCAACCAGTTTCCCGCCGACGCGACGCACCTGCGCCTGGCGCGTGGTGGGCTCGAGCAGCAGACTGCGATCGTGCCGTTGATCGGCAAGGCGAAGATGGCGATCACGCAGATTGAGTTTGCCCCCAATACTTCCCAGGTCCTGGTCGGCCGCCAGGAAACCGATGCGCGCCCGCTGTCGATCGACATTCCACGCCGGGCCGGTCCGTGCGGCTGTTGGGCGTCCCCGTGTCCTGGAGCTTCGCGATGATCGCCGTTGAGCAGTTGGTCAAACGCTACGGCAGCTTTACCGCGGTCGATGGCGTATCGCTGAGCGTGGCGCCCGGGCAGATCCACGGCTTCCTCGGCCCGAACGGCGCGGGAAAGACGACGAGCATTCGCATGATCGCCGGCCTGCTGAAGCCGACCGCGGGCCGCATCATCGTCAACAACCACGATCTGGCGGAGGAGCCGGAGGCGGCCAAGGCGGCGCTTGGCTTCATTCCCGATCGCCCGTTCATCTACGAGAAGCTGACCGCCGGAGAGTTCCTGCGCTTTCACGGCGGGCTCTACGGCATGCCGGACGGCGACATCGAGCCGCGCATCAAGGAGATGCTCGATATCTTCGAGCTGGGACGGTGGCAGAACGAGTTGATCGAGAGCTTCTCGCACGGCATGAAGCAGCGGCTGGTAATGAGCGCGGCGTTCATGCACCGCCCGAAGGCGGTGCTGGTGGACGAGCCGATGGTCGGCCTGGATCCGCGCGGCGCGAGGTTGATCAAGGACGTATTCCGCCGCATGACCGAGCACGGCGTCGCGATCCTGATGAGCACGCACACGCTGGAAGTGGCGGAGGAGATGTGCGACCTGATTAGCATCATCCTCAAGGGCAAGATCATCGCGCACGGCACCGTCGCGGAGTTGCGCGCGCTGGCCGGCTCGGAGAACGAAGAATTGACGCCGGTGTTTTTGAAGCTCACCGGTGGCAGCGGCCTCCAGGAAATCGAAGAGATCGTGTAATGCAGGCCTCCGCGATCACGCGTCCGTTCCCGTACCTGCTGTTGCCCTCGCTGTGGGCATCGCGGAACCGCGCTCGCCGGCGCGAGAAGGGCGATTCGGTTCGCGCGGTGCTGTTCGGCGGCGTCGGCCTGGGCGTCATGAGCGCGCTGTTCTACGGATCGTTCTGGGTCACGGTGCAGGCGGCGCAATATGCGGAGCTCGGTGACTACCTGATCCGCATCGGCCTGTCGTGGCTGTTTCTGACCTTCCTGTCGTTTCTGGCTTTCAGCGGCATCGTGGCCGCGCTGTCGACGTTCTTCCTTTCTGACGATCTGCGATTGATCCTCGCGGCGCCTGTGGCATCGCGACGGTTGTTCTTCGCGCGCTTCGCGCGGACGGTGGGGCAGGCCGGATGGATGGTCGTGGTCTTCCTGCTGCCGGTGTTGGCCGGCATCGGCGTGGGGAAGTGCGCGCCGTGGTCCTTCATCGGCACCGCCACGCTGACCGTGGTGCCGTTCGTGGTCATTCCGGTTGCGATCGGGTCGGCGATCACGCTGCTGCTGGTCAACGTCTTTCCCGCGCGCCGAGCCCGCGACATCCTGATGTTGATGGGACTCGTCTTTGCGATGAGCATCGTGCTGCTGCTGCGCTTCCTGCAGCCGGAGCGGCTGCTGCGCGTCGAGTCGATGCCCGAGGTGACGCAGTTCTTTTCGACGCTGCAATCGCCGATCACGCCGATGCTGCCGTCGTTCTGGGCCGGTGAGGCGCTGTTCGCCGGCCTGCAGGGCTCGAGCAGCTGGATGCACGTGGCCGCGTTGTGGTCAACCGCCGCCGCCCTGGTCGTGATCGTCGGCTGGACGTTCGAGCGGTGGCACTTCACGGGCTTCAGCAAGGCGCAGGAGGCGCGCAAGGCCCGCTTCACGCAGTGGCGCGTGCTGGACCAGCTGGCTGGCGTTCTCCCGCTGTCGCAGGTGCGCAAGCACCTGTTGATCAAGGATCTGAAGGTATTCCTGCGCGACGTCAGCCAGTGGTCGCAGCTGTTGCTGCTGCTGGCGCTGATGCTCGTCTATCTCTACAACTTCCGGGTCCTCGACCTGGAACGCATCCCGTACATGAGCGGGTTCCTGAAGAATTTCTATGCGTTCCTGAACCTGGCGATGGCGGGATTCGTGATGTCCACGGTTGCGGTG
>DATMJU010000283.1:0-2087 GCA_035553795.1 Vicinamibacterales bacterium | reverse complement strand
CGGCCGCCCTATCTTAACGTGCGGGTAGACTTCCCGGCGCCGCGCCTGCCCGCGCGACGTCGTGACCTCGGTGCGACCCCACGTCAAGGCCGCCGCAGGCTGAGGCCGCGGCGCGTCCCTGATCTCCTCGTTCCGGCCTACAATGCCGGCCTATGAAGAAGCTCATCGTCCTCGCCATCCTCGTCGCGGGTTCGGTCGGCATGCGCGCCAACGGCACGCCGGCGCGGTTGCTGCGCACCCCGTCGATTAGTGCCACGCACGTCGCGTTCGCGTATGCGAACAACATCTGGATCGTCGATCGCAAGGGCGGCGATGCGCGGCGGCTGACCAGCTTCCAGGGGCAGTCGAGCAACCCGAAGATTTCTCCAGATGGCACGACTGTCGCGTTCAGCGCCGACTATGCCGGCAACACCGATGTCTACACGGTGCCGGTGGGCGGCGGCGACCCGGTCCGCCTGACGTGGCATCCTGGCGCCGACACCGTGCAGGGGTGGACCCCAGACGGCGCGAAGATCGTGTTCGTCTCAGGCCGCCAGACATCGGCGCCGAACGCGACCGCGCGCTTCTGGACCGTGCCCGCGAAGGGCGGCATCGAGGAGTCCATGGCGTTGCCGCGCGGCTACCAGGGCAAGATCTCTCCCGATGGACGCCGCATCGCGTATCGCATGAACTCATCGTGGGATGAGGAGCGGCGCAACTATCGCGGCGGCCAAAATCGCCCGATCTGGATCGTTGACCTCAAGTCGTTCGATCTCGTGTCGCCGCCGTGGACGGATTCGAAGGATGTCGATCCGGCGTGGCTCGGCGAGACGGTCTATTTCATCTCCGACCGCGACGGCATTGCCAACGTGTGGTCCTACGACACCGCCACGAAGGCCCTGACGCAGCGCTCGAAGTTCATCGACTACGACGTGAAGTCGCTCGATGCCGGCGGCGGCGCGGTGGTGTTCGAGCAGTCGGGTTACCTGCACATCTTCGATCCCAAGACCAACAAGACCGAACAGATGAACGTCAGCGTCGCGGGCGACTTCCCGTGGATGATGACGCGCTTCGAAGACGTCACGTCGCGCATGAGCAACGTCAGCCTGTCGCCGACCGGCAAGCGCATCCTCGTCGAGGCGCGCGGCGAAATCTTCACCATCCCGGAAGCCAAGGGCGACATCCGCAACATCACCAACTCGAGCGGCTCCGCCGAGCGCCAGCCGGCATGGTCGCCTGACGGCAAGTGGATCTCGTACTTCAGCGACAAGTCCGGCGAATACAAGCTGGTGATCGAGTCGCAGGACGGCGTCGGCGCGGCGCGGGAGATCGCCTTCGAGAAGCCGTCGTTCTATTACACGCCGGTGTGGTCGCCCGACTCGAAGAAGCTGCTCTACACCGATACCAATCTCAACGTGTGGGTGATGGACATCGAGAGCGGCAAAGCGAAGGTCGTGGGCAACGATCCGTGGATGGTGCCCCAGCGCACGCTCGCGCCGTCGTGGAGCCCGGATTCGAAGTGGGTCGCGTTCGCATCGCGGCTTAATACCCTCTATCGGGCCATCGTGGTGTCGAACGTCGAGACCGGCGAGAAGAAGCAGATCACCGACGGCCTGGCCGATGCGATGTACCCGGTGTGGGATGCGAGCGGGAAGTACCTGTGGTTCCTCGCGTCGACGGACTTCGGCCTGGCATCGCAGTGGCTCGACATGACGTCATACGGCCGCGAAGAAACCTTCGCGCTGTATCTCGCCGTCCTGAACAAGGCCGACGCGAGCCCGTTGCTGCCAGAGAGCGACGAGGATCCCGGCATCGGAGCGAAACCGGCCGAAGGCACCGTCAAGCCGGCTGCCGCTGGCACGCCGACGGTCACAATCGATTTCGATCGCCTGCAACAGCGCATCCTCGCGGTGCCGGGTGTGCCCTCGAGGCAATACAGCCAGCTGAAGGCGGGCCTTCCCGGTCACGTGTTCTTCCTCGAAGCGCCGCGCGATGCCAGTGCGCGCGGCAACACGCTGCATCGCTTCCGTCTCAGCGAACGCCGAGCCGATGTGTTCCTGAACAACATCAGCACCACTTTCGCGATCAGCGCGGACGGCAAGAAGCTC